>JAOQII010000020.1 GCA_026134025.1 Candidatus Syntropharchaeum sp. | reverse complement strand
GATAGTTGACTATTGATTTACTTTGAAAAACCCCCCACCCTCAACCCCACCAAACACAACAAACCACTAAAAAATCTTTTTAACCAAAACCGCACGCCTCATACACCCATGTCCTACCTGCGGTAGGACTATTCGCTCGTTCTGAGCGAGTTTTTTAGCCTTCGGCAGGACTGGTCCGACTGAAAGTCGGACATTTTGCCTGAGTTAAGCTTTCAGAAAGCCTGCGGTGAAGATGATATTCACGGCATTCGCCTTTGATCTTTATCAGCTTCGTACGATAAGGCACCGTGAGGCAGCTTAGCGTAAGCTATCGTCAGATTACTTACAAATCGTTGAAGAATGCTTCCCGAAAGACACAGAAGGCAACTTCATAACCGATAAGGAGAAGTCCGATGTTGTGCATGATCTTCTCGCTTTCCTCGCCGAGCAGATGATTACGATGAACAAGCATAAGAATGAGGAGGTAAAGGGATTCCTTGAGTGGCTTGAAAGAGAGATCGGGGCGAAGATCGAGGATTTACAGCTTAAGACGAAGATCAAGGAATATTAGATATACATTCAGATCCTTCAATCACTATCGAATCCACTTCTTCATGAAGTAAACCGCCGATCCAAGCATCAGAAGCATTGCGAGAAGAATTAGAACCATTCTAAATGAGGTTCCGCTTCGCTCCCAGTCACTCAAGAATACATCGTTATAGTACGCTCCAATCTCAGGGTTTTCGATGATGATACCGACCTCTCTGTTGGATGTGGGGCTGTTCTTATTCCAGTTTATCGAAGAGATGAGTACCTTCTCAGCATCAACGACCACACCCTTATTATGGATCTTTGATACGCCATTTATTCGTGCAAGCCTTGCCTCGAGGTTCAGGTTCTCATCGCGCGCGATATCATTGAGATACCTGCAGAGTTCATCGTTATCATTATCTGAATCAAGATTGTACCACGTTGAGTCGACGAGGATCTTGACATCAACCCCCCTTCTTGCAGCCATGATCGCTTGCCTGAGATATGGGTTCTCATACTCACCCCACCTTCTTCTTATGTAAGCCTCTTCGATGTAGACGGTCTCATTCGCAGATTCGATCATCCCGATTATCGTATCATGGTGGAGGCTGTTATCAGGTGCGATTACGAGACTCACCGTGAAGTTTCCACTTACAAATGCTGGATCAAAATGCTCTCTATGCCAGAAACCTTCCCAAAAGTTTGCTGAGTCCTCTTCCACGCTCCTGGGAGTATCTTCTGAGGAGAGAACAAAACCCCTCTCCCAGTCAAACTCAAAAACCTTAAGAAGATCCTCAAATACCTCTTCATTCTCTATAACAACACCCCAGCCTCGATTCCCGCCTGAGGTTTTATATGGAAATCCACCATCGTTCCAGTTCTCAGAGCCGATGATAACGGTCTCTCGATCGATCAACGCATATTTGGCATGGTTCAACCTGTAGAGCCCATTGCCTGTTAAGCGAACCTCTCCACCTCGTTCTATAACATTCTCCAGGATCGAAAGCTCTGCGTCACTTATACCACCAACAGGATCGCCTTCGATTAGCAGGTAAACCTCGCCGCCCCTTTCAAGGAGATCCAGCACTGCCTTCTCGATCTCACGGCTTTCAAAGAGGTATAGATTCGCTCTCAGGGTTGAGGCATTTTTGATCTCACCACAGAGAATGTCCAAACTGCAATCAGGCGATACAAAACCGGTAATATTGCATGATATTCTTCTTTGAGCTGGTAGAAAGTTTGACTGTCCGCGCAGATACTCCCGCTGAGGAAGCCATTCATACGCTGTATCTGTATCCTGATCAGGATAAAATCGTCTGAATATCCGCTCCTCAAGTGCCTTTCCAAGCCCCACACCAGACCAGCCTGCACCTTTGTAGCCTGATTCTCCATAGATTGCACAGTCGAGAACCCTTCCGCAATCATCAAGAAGTATCACCTCATCTCCGCTGTTTCTGAGTGCCACCCCACCTTCTGGAAGCTCGATTGTGTAGACTGATCCAGGCTCAAGAAATGTCTCTTTTGGAATCGTGACGTTCCCCTCAAGATCCGTAAGACGGATCCCCGAGATATCGATCACAGCAGGGTTTGGGTTGTAGATCGTGACATATTCACCCAGATCGTTGGGCGTATCAGGGTTTGGCAGAAACTCAAGTATCTTCGGCGTTGCTTGAATCGCGGCGGCTGTACTTACAGTTAGAGCTAAAAGTATAAATATCAGGATAAATCGCCTAACTTTCATGGAGCACGCTACCCTCAACCATAACAAGGCAAATATCATCTTTTGTGGCCAGACAGACATCATAAGGATCATCTGAGAGAACAGTAACTGCGATCAGGTCTGCATACTTTCCCACCTCGATTGATCCTATTTTATCTCCCAATCCAAGCGCCCTTGCTCCATTTATCGTCGCCATCCTGATTCTGAGATCGAGCGGTATCGAAGGATCGAGCGCCCTCATCTCATCAAAGAAATCGATCTGATCATTACTTGCAAGACTGTCTGTCCCGAGACCAACGAGCACCCCCTCATCCAAGAATGTTTTAACAGGAGCCTTTCCAACACCGAGAAAAGCATTGCTTCGCGGACAATGCGCAACAGAAACGTCCCGCGCTCTAAGCAGTCTGATATCTTCTTTGCTCATATGAACAGCATGTGTTGCTATCGTCTTTTCTGCAAGGATACCACATGTGTCGAGATACATTGCAGCGCTTAAACCAAGACCATTCCAGGAAACATTCCCCCATCCCGCGGCTTTTTTAAAGATATCGGCAAATAAACCCTTCCCCTCTCTCACAAACGCTTCTTCATCCGCGGTCTCAGAAAGATGCACCATAATCGGCAGCTTTCGCTGATGTGCTGTCCTTGCCACCTCCTCAAAAAGCCGTTTACTCACGGTATAGGGTGCATGTGGAGATAAACCTAAACCGACTCTCTCACTCCCTCTATCTTTAACCTTAAGAAGCCTCAGCCTGAGATCATCGATTATGCGATCTGCCTCCATCTCGTCAAGCCCTATCACCTCAAGAAATACGACGGCACGCAGTCCAGACTCATAGATCGCCTGAAACGAGGTATCGGTCTTTGAAATATCTCCAAGACATGTAACACCCGATTCGACCATAAGACGTGCACCGTACCTTGATGATTCGAGCCAATCGGATTCATTCATACTCCGAGCTTCCTTTATCAGATCCTGTATCCATGAAAGGAAGGATCCTCCCCTGCATTTACCCTGCATCACGCTGTACTCAATATGAGCGTGGAGGTTCACAAACCCGGGCATTACAACCTCATTCTCAAAAAGAAGAACCTCTTCATCCGGGTACTTCTTCTCAAGGCTATCACCATCCGAAAGTGCACAGATCACCCCATCTTTTATTAGAATCCCACCATCAGGAATCGGATCACGGGTTACAGGAAGAACCCACCTCCCTCTCAGTATCAAGCTCACCACACCTTTATTATCCGCGTATAGCAGGTATCCCGCTGGCATGCTTCAAGCCCGAGTTCGTTGATTAACCCCACAAGTTCAAGTGTATCTGCTCTGAAGGTAGCACCCGCAGCTTTTACGACGTTCTCCTCGATCATCGTGCTTCCAAGATCGTTTGCACCAAAGAAAAGTGCAATCTGTGCTATTTTTAGCCCCTGTGTAACCCACGATGCCTGGATGTTTTTGAAGTTATCGAGAAATATACGCGAGACCGCAAGCATTCTCAGATATTCAACCGCACCCACCTCTGATCCGCCAAGCGCTGTATTCATCGGCTGGTATGTCCATGGAATAAAGGCTGTAAACCCGCCCGTTTTATCCTGGAGATCTCGTATCAGTTCGAGATGAACCATTCGATCGCGTCTTTCCTCACCTGCTCCAAACATCATCGTTGCAGTTGTCTGCATCCCGATTCTGTGTGCCTCCTCCATCACACCAATCCACTCACTGGATCTGATCTTTCGCGGGCTTATCTGTTCCCTGAAACGATCATCGAGGATCTCAGCCCCTCCGCCTGGAAGTGAATCCAGTCCTGCAAATTTAAGCCTCGATAGCGTCTCTTTGATGCTTATGTTCGAGATCTGAGCGATATGTACGATCTCTGGGGGCGAGAGTGAATGGATGTGAACATCAAATCGTGACTTGATCGATCTTAACAGGTCCTCGAAGTACTCAATCCCAAGCTCTGGATTGAGTCCACCCTGAAGCATGATCTGTGTTGCACCAAGCCCGATCGCCTCATCTATCCGCTCAAAGATCTCGTGCTTTCCAAGGACGTAGGCATCTTCATCTCCAATGTCACGGTAAAAGGCGCAGAACCTGCATCTTGACGTGCAGATGTTTGTATAGTTGATGTTACGATCGATCACAAATGTTACCCTTCGCGCTGGATTGATCTGCCACCTCACGCGGTCTGCCATCGCACCAAGCTCAGGTAGCTCCAGCTCAAATAGCTTTAGTGCCTCATCGATCGAATAACGCCCATCTCCATCTAATTCCATCTCAATCACCAAAGAACCTGAATGCTGGCACACGCTCAATAAGCCCAAGATCGTATGCTTTTCTGAAGAAGAACTCAAGCCCATTTAAATCCTCGTTTGAGAGCGTGAAGCTGAGTTTCTTGAAGTAGTTCTCAAGCCGATCTTCTGGAAGCTCATCGCTCGATGCACGTGCTGCTACCTTTGAAAGATTTGCCTCTCCAACCCTCATGGCTTTTCTGATCCCCTGAGCGAGTAATGCTGCACGATCGGGTTCTCGCGCTGTATATTCTTCTCTGATAACCCATATTGCGTAGTTCATGCTCATCTCGGTAAATTTATACCATTCGGTTGAGAGATCATATTTGAAGAAATTATCGTGACGAAACGATGCCAGAAGTGCTGGATCACCTATCAAGAGTGCAGCATCCGATTTCTCAAGCATGGATGGGAGGTATGGCTCGGTCTCGATGTATGCTGGCTTGATGCAAAAATACGCTTCAAGCAGGATCTTCAGGAGAACCTGAGAGGTTGAAGATGCATTTGAGAGTGAGATCTTACGGTGATTTAGCTGGGTTATCGGGAGTTTACTGAGGAGGATTACACTTTCAACGGCTTTCTGGGCGCTTATTGACATCTCCGGGATTATGAGAAGATTTGTATCTCCCATACAGTACTCGATCGATGAGATCGCTGAGAGTTCAAGATCGCCCGCTCTTAACTTAGCTATAAGCTCTCTTGGCGTACCTTTTATGAGTTCAACGAGATCGAGAAACCCGGTAAGCTTCATTCCCTCGTAAAGGGGTAGGGAGTTTAGAAACTTGATGTGACCAACCCTTGGCATCATCAATCTGCACTTCCGACGATCCTGTACGCTCCATCCCGCTCAAGTGGCAAAAATCCCGCCTCCCTGATAAGATTTATGAGCTCACCTCTCCCCATACCATTCTCACTTTTAGCCCCTGCAGCGTGAAAGACTTTCTCATCGATGATCGTGCCATCGAGATCATCCGCCCCGAACGATAGAGATACCTGTGCGGTCTTAACACCAAGCCCGATCCAGTATGCCTTTATGTGATCAAAATTGTCAAGCATGAGCCTTGAGATTGCTATCGTTTTAAGGTCATCCACACCACCACACCGCTTATGGTTAATCATTTCACCGATCCTGGTATTATCTGGTGTGAAAGCAAGCGGTATGAACGCGCAAAATCCACCGGTTTCATCCTGCACATCTCTCAACTTGATTAAATGATCTATACGTTCCTCTTCTGTCTCTATATGCCCATAAAGCATCGTAGCATTTGATTTAATCCCAATAGAATGTGCGATACGCATAATCTCCATCCATCGCTCGCCACTTATTTTCTTATCCCATCCAATCCTGCGGCACCGCTCACTGAATATCTCAGCCCCACCGCCAGGTAGCATATCAAGACCTGCGCGCTTGAGAGATCTGAGGGTGGTCTTCACATCCAGCCCTGAAACCTTTGCTATATGATCTATCTCAACAGCTGTCAATGCCTTAACATATATATCCGGTGAGATCTTTTTGATCCCGGATATAAGCTCTATGTAGTAATCAATCCCAATCTCAGGATGGAGTCCTCCCACGATGTGAACCTCAAATGGCACTCGGTATACGCTTGATTGCAGGATATTCAGGATCTCTCCCACACGCAGCAGATACGCACCATCTGCACCAGGATCTCTTCCAAACGCACAGATCTTGCACCTGTTCACGCAGATGTTTGATGGATTTATGTGTCGATTCGAGATAAAGTACGCGTTCTTCCCGTGCCTCTGCGATCTCGCCCAGTTTGCCATATATCCGATCTGAAGAAGGTCATCTGATCGATAAAGCCTCAATCCATCATCTTTTGATAGTCTTTCACCGTTTAAGACCTTCTCCACAAGATCTGCGATCTCGCCATCCTTCCATCTACCTTCCATTATGCGTTCAAGAAGTCTTGAGTGGATATAACTATTTTCATATACGAACACATGGATCATTTCCAAAAGATATATATCCCTGTGCCATATTTAGGGTGGTAGCGTTGATAAGATTGGTGGACCAAGAGGAGAAATTGTATGAGTGTTCTGGAAGTTCGTAACCTGAAGAAGATATATCATCTTGAAGATGGTGGCGTAAACCTCGCCCTTAATGATGTGAGTTTTCATCTTGATGAGGGGGAGATCCTGGGGATAATCGGGAGAAGCGGGAGTGGAAAGACAACATTGATGCGAATCCTGCGTGGCGTCCTCCCGTTTGATGAGGGACGAATCATTCTCGATGATATCGAGTGCGGACCCAGTTCAGATCCTGAAACGATACAGGCACTCAAAGAGGCGACCGCGATCCACCTGCAGCGTTCGTTTGCATTCTGGGCTGAGACGACCGTGGAAAATGTGATGCGAAGGGTCTATGCATTAAAGACGCATGATGAGACAAATTTGCCACCTGAAAAAACCGAAGAATATGATAAGGTTCGTGATAGAGCGATGAAAATCCTTGAGACTGTTGGGCTGACACACAAGGCTGATCAGGCTGCACATACCCTCTCTGGTGGTGAGAAACAACGGCTACTACTTGCAAGGCAGATCGCTATCGAACCCAAGATCCTCTTACTGGATGAGCCACTCACGATGGCGTCACCTGAGACAAAGCGAGTGGCGATCGATACGATCAAAAAGATTCATGATGAGCAGGGTATCTCGATTCTCATCGTATCACACATGCCAAGATTACATGAGAGCCTTGCCCACCGGCTACTCTGGATGGACGAGGGGGAAATAATAAAAGAGGGGGACGTCAAGACGATTACATCTGAGTTCATGCGTTCAATCGAACCTGTCGCCCCACTTTCACCTCTAAAAGAACGAGTCCCGATCTTCAAGCTTGATAATGTAACGAAGCGGTACTTCCACTATACCCTCTCAAAGATCTTTGAGATTCAGAATATAAACCTCACAATCTACAAAGGAGAAATTCTCGGGATTATCGGTCCCTCTGGCGTTGGAAAGACGGTCCTGATGCGGATTTTATCCGGAATAGAACTTCCAAATGAGGGCAGCGTCCTATTTTACACGAAAGACGGCGGGGTGGCAGACCTAACAAGTCTCGGATTTGCAAGTGCGATGATACGCCAGAAGATCGGTATTCTCCACCAGGAATTCGGGCTGACCCATCATGCGACTGTTGAGGAGATTATAAGGGGAAGGAGAAAGTTCAAGGAGATGAGCGAGGCCGATCTGAAGAAGATCTCACAGGATCTCGACCTGAGAGAAGGGATACTCGATTTCGTTCTGAGGCTGGCGGATATGCCATCAGATTCGCGAAAAGGCATCCTTGATGAGCTTGAGATCGGTGAAGAGGAGTTGATTGATATCTACGCTGCCATACCGCAGGTTCACCTTGATATGGATGATGTGATGAAGACGTTCAGGCTTCTCAATCTTCCCGAGGATATATTAACGAGACGCTCTTTTGAGCTCTCTGGTGGAGAGAGGATACGGGTGGCACTCGCTGTTGAGCTTACATCCAGGCCAGAGCTTTTGATACTCGATGAACCCTTCGGAGATCTCGATCCATTGACATCAAGATCAGTATCTAACCTCTTAAAAGAGATAAACACCAAGTTTGGAACATCACTCTGTGTTGTCAGCCACGATAGAGAGTTACTGGCAGATACAACGCATAGAATAATTCTGATAAAAGATGGAGTACTTAAACGGGAGTTTGCACCAGAGGAACTCCTGAATATATAGAATTTAAAATTAGGAGCGTGTAAGCAATGGATAAAGTTGCGCTTGTACTTGTAGGCCATGGGAGTGTTCTTCCACACAACAGAGAGATGATTGAGGCGTTCTCCAGGATGATAGAAAAACGCGGGGAGTATGATGTGGTTAAGTATTCGTTCATCCAGATAAATGAACCACTTCTGGAAGATGCCTTAATGGGGCTCGCAGAAGATGGTGTCGAGAAGGTTGTCGTTTCCCCGGTATTTCTCGCAAAGGGTGTTCACACAACATCTGACATCACAGAGGCGATAGAAAAGGCAGAACGTAAGACAGGCATTAAGATCGCATATGCAGATCCGCTCGGTGCTGATCCGAGGGTCGTTGATATCCTCCTTGATCGTGCAAAGGAAGCGGCAGAGCGTATTGAGTGAGGTGGTTGATGACTAATCTTCAACCTCAATCCCATACTCTTCTGCGATCTCGATAAATGCATTACCAAGATACTCAATCTCTCGATCTGAAAGGCCATAGGTGTTAAGTTTCCAGTCCCTTGTTGCACCTTCAAATATACCTGTGATCCCCCGTTTTTTAAGCTCACGCGTGAAGAAGTATCCCCTTTTCTTGTGAGATCTCGCAATTACATCGAAGCTCGCTGCTGTATCAACCTTTGAGAGGGTATGTTTTCTCGGCATCTCACTCAAGCACCTGTTCCCTTTTATCTTGAGAAAAAGCTGAAAGAACCTGTTCGATCGCCTTACCTCATCACCCCAATGCTCAACACGCGCTTTGACATGAGGGAAGGATGCCATCATTGTGATGACAGGTGCACCCATAAGCGTGCATCCGAGCAACTCAACCTCTTTGGTGCCAAACCTTCTTCCTGTAAGATCGCCCTCGATCGAGGTGGTCCTGAAGATCCGATCAGCCCATTCTTCACTTACTGCAAGCACACCCGAAGGGGCACATGATGCCATCGACTTATGTCCTGATCCAACAATAAAATCTGCACCGATCTTTTTTCCATCAACAGGCATTATCCCAACGGTGTAAGCGCCATTGTAGAGGAATGGGATATCATATTCCTTCGCGACCTTCCCTGCACCATACACATCGTGCTCGTTCCCGAACTGGTAGTCAAAGTGATCTATGATCATGAGTACGGGTCTTCTACCATCCGTTCGCTCGATCTCCTCGATCCGATCTGCAATTTTCTCAGCAGTTACGAGATTCTTCTCATCTGCCATAACCTCCCGTACGACCCCGCCGCTCTCTTCAACCGCAAGAAACTCGGTGTAATGGGAAAGGGATGTTAGAAGAACAGGATCTCCTTTATCAACAAGAGATGACACAACCGCCTGAAAACCCCTCCTTGCACCTGGAACAACCCTCGCCACATCCATTCCCAAAAATACTGCAAGATCTCTATGAAACTCCTCAAGTGGAGGCTTCTTAATCTTATCGAGCCTGAACGGTTTGAGGCAGTGATCACAGACTGAATATCCATCCCCATAAGCGATGAGCGCCTTCCTCGCCTCTGGTGTAAGCTTTCCACCAGCTTGAATTGGATCTATATTTATGAACTCTTCCTCTCGCGTCCTTAAGTTCAGCCCATCTGATATCACTTTCAGCCTGTTGCCTTTTTTTGCTCTGAACTCATCCAGAATCTTCTCAAGCTGATCAAGCTTTTCTTTGAGCTTTTTTTCCTCCACCTCACTCAAAGCTGTGGGAAGCGCATGTCTGAAAACTTCCCTCATCTCTTCGATGACAAAAAGTGCTTCGAAAACCTTTGATACTCTTATATCGATATTAAAACCTCCTTTTTACCTCTCATATCTTTAGCACACCCTTGGAACCGGGTCGCCGAGCGGTGGATGAAGAATTCTCCTCCCGCCCACTCTTGTCCTGATAACGACACCACCATGATCATCAACAACTCTTCCTATGATCTCAGCGTCTCTTCCATATTTTGTGCTTCTCAAAGCATTCAGAACATCGTCAGCACAATCCTTTAAAACACCCATCACAACCTTCCCCTCTGATGCGATATCGAGGTAGTTAAGACCTAACATCTCTGATGTCGCGATAACCTCTCGCTTTACTGGTATCCTCTCCTCATCTATCTCTATACCAACACCCGATTTCGCTGATAGCTCGTTTAGAACATTTGAGATGCCTCCACGTGTTGGATCTTTCATCGCGGTGATGCCACCGACATTCATCGCAGTTTCGATCATACCCCACAGGGGCGCAACATCAGATATGAGATCTGATTCAACCTCAATACCCTTTCTGAGAGATATTATCGTTGCACCGTGATCTGCCACGGTTCCAGATACGATAATAACATCCCCCTCCCCAAGTTCTCTATCAACGATGAATCTGCTCTGATATTTTCTATACGCGTTTGTAACTTCGATATTCTTAGCCAGCGCACTGTTCGCTTCACCTATCCCTGAAGTTGTTATGAAAAACGCTATGTTCTCTTCAACCACCTTCGTATCACCACAGACGATGGCAACTCCTGCCTCCTGAGAAGCCTCATCCATCGATTGTAAAACCTGCTCAAGGACCTCAATATCAAGCCCGGACTGTATGATCATCGAGCTTGAGAGTGCAACTGGTTTTGCCCCCATAACGCTTATGTCATTGACGGTACCGCATACCGCAAGTCGTCCAATATCGCCCCCTGGAAATACCACGGGCTTAACAGTATAACCATCGGTTGTGAATATCTTATCACCCACCGATGCACCATCATCGAGATCATCAAGCCCGATCTCTCCTGCTTTTTTATTCGAGAATGCCCCAAGGACATACGTCTCAAGAAATCGTGCCATCCCCTCACCACCTGCACCGTCCTCCATCTTTATCTTCATTCTATCACTCCTGAAAGGCAAGATTGCCCGAACGAGATACCCCCATCACCAGGAGGTATCTTCTCATGGATCAGCATATCAAAACCCTCTTTTTTAACCCTGTTTGTTATAACCCTTGTCATTATCTCATTGTATGCGCAGCCACCTGAAAAACCAAGATTTTCAACCCCATGCGCCTTACAGGCATCTATTGCAACCTCACACAGACCCGCTGTTATTACTTCTATGATGCTTCGTGCAACATCTCTTCTCCCAGCTTTTCTTCTTTTATACAGGTCAAACGCCTCCCCAAGAAGGGGTGTTGTCTTTATAACTTTCAAATCCCCATTTTCCCCAGTTATCTCTCCCCCATACTCAACCCATGGAAGAAACTTCTTAAGACCTCTTTCCCTGGTGATCTCAACTTCCATATCGATGATATTTTCACCACCCAGGGCAGCTGATTCGAGTTTTATCGCAGGTTCACCCTCATAGGTCCTCTCATAAGAGATATCAAGGAGGGATGCAAGCGCATCAAAGAACCTGCCACAGGAAGATGTCACGAGACTTTCAGTCTCCCACTGCCTTGCAATGACATCAAACTCCTTTCTACCGTATTTGAGCTTCTCCTGATAGCCTTCAAAGAATTCAGACGAATCATAGATGTTTCTAAGGATAGAAAAAGTCATTCTGAGTGGATAGTATGCTGCAAGATCCCCTCCAAGCACCTTCTGATACTCGAGATGCCCAATTCGCTCAAACTCAAGTGCTTCAAGGTCAAGATACAGCACCTCTCCACCCCATATATTACCATCCGCCCCATAACCCACCCCATCACAGGCGATCACAACTGCTCGCTTTTCTTTTCTCTCACCGAGCAGCGATAGTGCATGTGCAAAATGGTGCTGTACTTGATAGATCTCGCCTTCAAAGGTTGATGCAAGCTGTGTTGTTTCATATTTGGGATGAAGATCACAGAATACCTGATCAAACCCACGAACCCCTAAAAGAAGTTTCATCCGCTCTATCGCATCCTCCATGAAGAGCAGGGCATCATAGTTATGTGTATTTCCAATGTGTTGTGAGATCGTGGCTCTGCCGTCTTTAGTGAGCGTGAATGTATTTGAGAGTTCCGCACCGAGCGAGAGCGTGGTTTTAGAATCGAAAGACGGCATATCAAGCGGTACAAAACCACGGGATCTCCTGATAAAGAGCGGGTGGCCTGTAACACACCTTATAACAGTGTCATCGATCCGGTTTATAATATCCAGATCATTCATCAGGAAATAATCCACAAATCCAAGTTTAGCTACCGCCTCTGTATTGTCTGTTACCATGGGATCATCTGGGAGATTTGCAGAGGTCATAACAAAGCTCTGGGATCTTGAAAAGGAGAAGAGGATGTGATGGAGCGGTGAGTAGGGGAGCATAACGCCTATTGTGTGAAGTCCAGGCGCGAGGTTTTCGGATAGACAAAATGGTTCTTTCTTTCTCAGGATCATTATTGGCCGCTCGAACGAGGTCAGAATCCGCTCCTCCTCATCTGATAGGTGGGCAAAACTCCTTACAATATCCACGTTACTGGCAATTATCGCAAACGGCTGCCCCTTCCTGCCAAGTAACCTTCTCAACCTCAGAACTTCCATATCTTCGGTCTTTGATGCGAGGTGGAAACCTCCAAACCCCTTTATAGCGATTATTTTGCCTTCATCCAGGAGTCTTGCTGTATCTTCGATAGCATCACGGTTATAGGAGAGCTTCATGCCATCATGATCCTGTAAAAAATAAGCTGGTCCACAGGCCTCACAGGATGTTGTCTGGGCATGGTACCTTCTATCAAGCGGATCCTTGTATTCAGATCTGCAATTACTGCACATCCCAAACGCCTCCATCGATGTCTTATCTCTGTCATAAGGCGTTCTCTCAATGAGCGAGAAGCGCTGTCCGCAGTTTGTGCAGTTTATGAATGGATACAGGTATCTTCTATTCTTATTATCGAATAGCTCATCGAGGCAGTCTTTGCAGAGCGCGATGTCAGGTGGAATCACAAGCCTCCCCTCCCTTGCCCCACCACTTTTTTCGATCCTGAACGCCTTAAAATTATCTTCATCCCAGGTATCAAGCGATATTTTATCTATCCTCGAGAGCGGGGGTTTTTTCTCCTCGATATCCCGTAGAAAAGCGTTTAATTTATCTTCCTTCCCACTCACAAGGATCTCAACAGATGATGATAGATTCTTAACGTATCCTTTCAGGGAATGAAGCTTGGCCAGTCTGTAGATGAAAGGGCGAAAGCCAACCCCCTGAACAACTCCCTCAACCCTGATACGATAAGGCATACTTAAATATTAATGCCAATCATATATCTTTGTATGTGTCTCGCTATACCTGCTAAGGTCATAGAAGTTGACAAAGGGGTTGGAAAGGTCGATTTTGGTGGGGTGTTAAGGACTGTTAGACTTGACCTCCTGGAAGATGTTAAAAGCGGGGACTACGTCCTTGTTCATGTTGGTTTTGCGATAGAGAAGCTGGATGAGGAGGAAGCGATCGAGTGTTTCAAGATCTGGGGTGCGTATGGAGATACACGAGCTTAAAAACAGGATCAACGACCCGCGGGTGATCGAGAATCTCCTCAAAGCGATAAGGAAACTTTCGGACAGGATCGGTCCTGTCAGGATAATGCATGTCTGTGGCACACATGAGCACGAGATCGTGAGATTTGGGTTGAGAAGTCTTCTGCCCCAGGAAGTTGAGATAATTTCAGGTCCAGGGTGTCCTGTATGTGTAACTCCAAAGCGGGATATAGATCGAGCGATATTTCTTGCCGATCGGTGTATAATCACAACATACGGGGATATGTACAGAGTTCCAAGTAATAGCGGGTCTTTTGAGGCTGCAACTTCCGAAGGCAACGATATAAGGGTTGTTTATAGCATAACCGATGCACTTGATATAGCAGCAAATGAAGATAAAGAGGTCATCCACTTCGGGATAGGTTTTGAGACGACATCCCCTGCATCTGCTGCAGTCCTCATCGATCAGCCTCGTAACTTCTCGATTTTATCGGTTCACCGCCTGATCCCGCCAGCACTCAGCTTTCTTCTATCACCTGGGGAAGCGAAGGTGGATGCCCTTCTAAATCCAGGCCATGTAAGTACGATAATAGGAACAGAAGTCTATGAGGATATTTCAAAGAAGTTCAGGATCCCACAGGTTGTTACTGGATTTGAACCTGCTGACATCCTCCTTGGGATATACATGGTAATGAAACAGATCAATGAGGGGAGATGTGAGGTTGAGAATGGATATAAGCGGGCTATAAAGAGGGAGGGGAATCGTAAAGCACAGAAGATCCTGAAAGAGGTCTTTTATATCAAAGATGCAGAATGGAGAGGGTTTCCAGAAATTTTAGACTCCGGGTATGGGATAAGAGATAAATATGAAGAATGGGACGCACTCAAGAAATTTGAGGATGAACTCGGAGATTTTGTATACGAGGATCAGGGTGAGAAGGGGTGCAGGTGTGGCGAGGTCTTGAGAGGTCTCATAAAGCCCGAGGAGTGTGGGCTCTTCAGAGAAGTATGTTCCCCTTCAAATCCTGTGGGTGCCTGCATGGTCTCAAGCGAGGGGGCATGTAATATCGCATTCAAGTTTGGCTGATGAATGAACCGTTTATACCCCCTCGCAAAACTAAATCCACGATGGGATGAATTTTTCTATCCACGACTCAGCAAATGATAAAGAAATACTATTTTTACTGAACCCTGCACCACTTCAGAATCATCGAAAGCCCTACTTATGCCCAAAACACGCCACAACCCCGCTCTTGCTGACCGAATCGATCCTCACAAATCCAAACCGCTCAAACTGTACAACTTTCCCAACCTCATTCCTGATAGAACTTTCTCCAACTCCCGATATAACCGCTCCATCTGGCATCAAAACAGAGACTGGGACCGCATCATCAAGAGCAACCGACTGGATGATCGAAGCGTTCTCTTTCTTTGCAAACTCAAGGTCATCTCCTGCGTAAGATACAGTGACTGGTTTTAACTTCTCAATCCTTATATTGAAACGATTCTTCAGGCGGAGTAGATCCCCCTCTTTCAGTTTGTTGAGATCATCCCTCGGGATGTAAAAATCACCCTTCCCCTCCACTTTTACCACAACAGGGTCAGGCACAAAGAAGGCATGTGCTGCGATCGGGTCAACCAGTTTTCGGTTCTCCCCATAGAGGTTCTTCATGCTGAATGCAACATCGTTCTCACCAAGCCCCATCTCTATCATGACCTTTTCTATAGCCTGAGGTTGAATGCCCCTGCGCCTCAACGCCCTGAGCGTTGGAAGTCTTGGATCATCCCAGCCCGTGTATCTCCCCTCTTTGATACCTCTTCCAATCTCGCTTGTTGAGAACCGCCCAAACTCATGGATCCTGATCCTGCCCCAGTGGATCGTCACCGGGTATTCCCATCCAAGATAATCATAGATATAGCGCTGTCTCCGCTCACTATCGATCAGGTCCTTTCCCCGAATGATATGTGTGATCCCGAGCACGTGATCCTCGATCGCCGACTCAAAGTCGAGCATGGGCCAGACGATATATCGAGTTCCAACCCTTGGATGCGCTGCCCTTGTGATCCTGAATGCAACCCAGTCCCTGATCGCAGGGTCTTTATGTCTGATATCAGTCTTTATCCTCAAAACTGCGGCTTTATCCTCGTACTCGCCATCAAGCATCCGCTGCCATCTTTCAAGATTTGTTTCAACTGATGTATCTCGATCAGGGCATGGCTTCTTTGCATCCTTAAGTTCTTTGAACGCTTTCTGTGGACAGAGACAGACATACGCCTTGCCAAGCTCGATGAGTTTGGTTGCATATTCATAATACATCTCGATCCGATCAGATGCAATTATGACCTCATCTGGATGAACCCCAAGCCAGGAAATATCCTCCAGATACCAATCATACGCCTCGATCATCGGTTTCTTCGTGGATGGATCGGTATCATCAAAACGTATTATGAGCTTTCCACCATACTTTTTAACATAGGCGGCATTCACAACAATTCCACGTGCATTTCCAAGCGTGGGTGTGCCGTTTGGGTTGGGGGCAAACCGCATGATAACACCGTTTTCCGCCCCTTCAAGTTCAGGCAGACCTTTCCTGGGTTCTTTTGGCTCAAAGATCTCATCGATAAGTTCTGGAGCAATTCTTTCGAGTTCAGGTCGCCATCGATCCCTGCCAAGTTCATCAACCTGGGCGAGCACCTCATCAACAATTTCTGTGATCTTCTTTGCCTCTGATCGAAGTTCAGGATGCTCTCCCATCACCTTACCCATCACAGCACCCTTCTGCGGTGTTTGCCCGTACTTAACCGCGTTCTGGAGCGCGTACCTTCGTATCAGATCTCTGATCACAGTTTCTTCCATTTAAAAATACGCTCCTGCGGACTCAACTGACCTTGCAATAAGCTCCGCCCCTCTGTCAATATCTCCGAGACTCACAACCTCAACGGGTGAGTGAATGTATCGCGCTGGCACGCTTATCACACTTGAAGGTACCCCATCTCTCGTCAGGGATATCGCTGTAGCATCAGTTGTACCACCATCAGATACATCCACCTGATATGGTATCTCATGCTTCTCTGCCGTCTCTTTTAGCCACCTGAGTACCGGTTCTGGCGTGATGATCCCCCTGCCACCTGCATCAAGAACCGTGATCGCAGGACCTTCTCCCATCTTCACGGTTGAGTACGTCTTCTCACACCCAGGATGATCGCCACTGATGCATACATCGGTTGCAATCGCGAGATCGGGCTTCACCCTGTACGCCGAGGTTCTTGCACCCTTAAGCCCAACCTCCTCCTGGACTGTGCCAACAACCGTGACGGTAACATCCTGCTTTATCCGTTTGAGTGCTTCAATCACCATAGCAAGCCCTGCCCTGTTATCAAATGCCTTCGATGTCACACGATCATTTGCAAGCTTTCTGAGGCTGCGATCAGGTGTAACAGGAAGTCCTTCAGTGATTCCGAGTGATTCAACCTCCTCTTTACTCGTACACCCGATATCGATGAACATATCTTCAGCTTTTACAGGTTTCTTTCGCTCCTCTGGATCCATCAAATGCGGTGGTTTTGAGCCAATAACACCGTAAACAGGTCCTTTGCTCCCATGTATCACAATCCGCTGTCCAAGAAGGATCTGATCAAACCAGCCCCCCACCTTTACGAACCTGATGTAACCGTTCTCATCTACAAACTTCGTCATAAGCCCGATCTCATCCATGTGGGCTGCAAGCATGACCTTTGGACCGTTTCCGTCTCGGGATGCGATGAGATTTCCGATCCCATCAATTATAACCTCGTCCACGAACGGCTCAACCTCTGCCTTTACAATCTTCTGAATATCTCGCTCAAAGCCTGAGATTCCCCGTGCATTTGAGAGTTTCTCAAGCAGATTCCTGATTCCATCGATATTTTCCATCACGACACCAAATCCTTTTTCTATCCGATCATCTATAAAGATATACGATGAAGAAGTTGCATGGAGAAGATGCGGTTTCAAGCCTTGTCGGAGCACTGCTCTTGCTTGCGATCTTTGTCAGCTTTATAGCGATGCTACAGGTTCATAGTGTGCCAGTATGGAATCGAGAGGTTGAATACGGCCACATGGACACGCTTTATAATGATTTCTCAAATTTTAAGGTTGCTGTAGAGGATTCAGTGATTTACAACCTCCCAAAATCAGCATCGATCCACATGGGAACGCGATATCCAACACGGGTCTTGTTGAGAAACCCACAGAGCCATAGCTCAGGTACACTCACGATCGTAAATAATTCCTGGGCGAATATCAGCTATGGTGGCAAGAAGATCGCAATTCAGACCGCAACCCTTTCGTTTGAACCAAACCACCTCTATGCAGATACGCCTACACTTGTATATGAGTATGGCACGGTTATAAGATCCTACAGTAATGCAAATGTAACAACAGATGACCAATCGATAATTCGGGATGGCAGGATCACGATACCGGTTATACTGACGGGCGAGAACCTCACATCGATCTCAGGATCTGAAGTAAGAGAGGTCAACCTGAATCCTGCCACCGAAGCACTTCCGATAATAATTAACCCTCCGGGAGATGTCAACATCACACTCACAACCAGTTATCCTGATGTATGGAAACGACTTCTTGATGGCATCCCCAACACCAACGTCTCAGGAAACACGATATTCATCAATAAAACAGGGATAAAGGAGATCAGATATCCGGAGAATGCAACAGCAAGCGGGCTGTACGCAGGGCTGATAAGGATCAGTAACGAGAGCACGGCAAAGTCGGTGCGGTTGTACCCAAAAGCTATTCTGGATAATACGAGTACTGGGTACTGGCTTGATCTGGGAGAAGTAACCATGTTCAGGTACGAGGATGGCAAGACATATCGAAACAAACAAACATGGCGTAATAGCCCCCCGTTCCCCAATCCAAATGTATACTTTTCTTTTTACTTTGACTCACCCATACCCCAGAATGCCAGAATCATCAATGCAACGCTTGTGAACAAATATGCAAAGTCCGACGGAAATATAACCTGTGAGGTCAAGATCTACAACAGCACATCCGAGAGTGATTATATCCTACTTACTTACCCTCTTACGTACCCTTCGCTTACCTGTGGCGAGTATATCAGAACCACAGATGACCTAAACAACCTCAGCGTTAAACTTTTTGGTTATAATACATACACTCTTGCTTCCCCTGACTACACCTACCACGACCTCACCTACATCGAGATAACCTATATTTAATCTCAGGAGAGATGAGAAGAAGATGTCAGACGTTAAGATATTCTGGGACCCAAAGGGGTTTGAGCTTGACTCACTCGGAAGAAAGAAATATATCAGGGCAACTGATGGGGATACACCCTATATCTCAACCTCGATCAGGATGCTTGGTATCGACACCCCGGAGGTACATTATCCGGGTAACAGTTCTCCCGTTAAGTTTGATGCAAAGCTCAAAGAACTTGCTGGCTGGATCAGAGAGGGTATTGCGCCTGTAGATGAAGCACTCGGAGAATACCTGATTCCCAGGCTTGAGACTGGCGAAGCAGGCACGCTCCAGAAAGAGCAGGGTGAGCAGGCAAGAGCATACTTTGAAGCACTCCTCGATAGACTGTTGAGAAAAGAGAGCGGTAGAAGGCGATCGGTATATATTCAGACAGCGGATGAACCCTTTGACCAGTATGGGAGGCTCCTTGCATACATGGCACCGTCTTACACATCAGATGAGCTTGCAAAACTCTCAAGGCATGAACGGGCGACGTTCAACTACTTAATGGTTGAATCAGGGTGGGCAGCAAGTTTTTTAATCTACCCCAGTTTACCGAAGCACGCCGACCTTGTGATGCTGCAGGAGGGTGCAAAAGCAGCATGTGAGAAGAGGCGAGGTGCATGGGAGAACGAATTGATGCTCACAGGTTATGAGTTCAGGATGGCTGTAAAACTCTATAATATCACAAAGAAAATCGTGGCTAACAGGAATGTATCTTCAAGGGAAAGGTCTGGATGGATAAGCCGATTCTGTGTGGATATGACAAGCGGTGAGATATTCTATCCACAGGAATATTATAAAGTCTCGCCTTACAACAGAATATTTGTTTGGCCAGCAGATGTCACGGATGCGGTCGCTAAGATGAACCTTAAACCCCCTATCGATCGAGAAACATGAAAAAGTTAGATATCATCGAGCAGGAAGCAGCATGGATCCAGCCAACATACACAAGACAACCCATCGTGCTCGTGAAGGGCAATGGGGCCTATGTATGGGATGCTGAGGGCAGAAAGTACCTCGACTTTGTTGCAGGGATTGCAGTCAACAACGTCGGACACTGCCACCCAAAAGTCGTTGATGCGATAAAGAGACAGGCAGAGCTTTTGATTCATACATCTAACCTCTACTTCACAGAACCCCAGGTTGTGCTCGCCAGGCGTCTATGTGAGATTGCAGGGATGAGAAAGGCGTTCTTCTGTAACTCTGGCGCAGAAGCAGTTGAGGGTGCGATAAAGCTCGCAAAGCGGTATACAGGAAAGTCAAAGATCATCGCGGCTCGCGGAAGCTTTCATGGCAGAACCGCTGGCTCACTCAGTCTGACAGACAGCCCTAAGTACCAGGCACCTTTCATGCCGCTCATGCCGGGTGTTGAGTTTATTCCCTACAACGATGTAGATGCGTTAGCAGAGAGGATCGATGATGAGACTGCTGCGGTTATTCTTGAGCCAGTACAGGGTGAGAGCGGGGTTAACATCCCTGATGATGACTATCTTAAGGGTGTAAGAGAGATCTGCGATGAGAAGGAGGTGCTACTCATATTTGATGAAGTTCAGACCGGCTTTGGGAGGACAGGTAAATGGTTTGGGAAGAATCACGCAGATGTTCTGCCAGATATTATGACGCTTGGAAAGGCGATTGCAGGGGGATTGCCAATGGGGGCGGTTCTATCAAGCGAGGGGGTTGAGTTTGCACCAGGTGAACACGCATCAACCTTTGGTGGTGGGCCACTCATCTG
Source organism: Candidatus Syntropharchaeum sp. (assembly GCA_026134025.1). GTDB lineage: Archaea > Halobacteriota > Syntropharchaeia > Syntropharchaeales > Syntropharchaeaceae > Syntropharchaeum. The sequence continues at coordinate 8,185 of JAOQII010000020.1, read as the reverse complement.
TTCAGCAGCAATCGCCACGATCGAAGCCATAGAATCAGAGGATCTCGTCAGAAATTCAGCAAGGATGGGTGAAATCCTGCTTCGCAAACTCCGCAGCCTCGACCTTTCGATCGTGAGGGAGATCAGGGGAAGGGGGCTCATGATCGGAATGGAGCTTGAGAAAGCGGGTGCAGGAATCGTTGATATATTCAGAGAGAGTGGAGTTCTTATAAACTGCACAGCAGAGACGGTTCTCAGGTTTGTACCACCACTCATAATCGGAGAACGCGAGATCTCAGGACTTATACAGGTCTTTGATGAGCGAAGGGATGAGATTGAATCTGTATAAGCATGGATTGCGGGTGCTTGGGATTGCTGAGAGCTTCAAAAGAAGGGGGGAGCGGTCGATACTCGCAGGGGTCGTGATGCGGGCTGATTCTGAGATAGATGGGGTTGCAGTTGATTCTGCCAGTGTTGGAGGACTTGATGCAACAGATGCGGTTCTCAGGATCTTTAAAAAGCTCTCTCGCGAGGATATTAACATCATTCTCCTGAATGGAGCTGTTGTAAGCTGGTTTAATATCATCGAGATTGATAAATTGTATGATCACCTGAGAGTTCCAATCATCTCTGTCACGTATGAGGAATCAGAAGGACTTGAACGCTACATCAGGGAGTATTTTGGCGATTCTGTGGATTTTGATGAACGGATGCGGCGTTACAGAGAGCTTGGAGAGAGGTGTGAAGTCAAGCTGAAGAATGGATTTACAATCTGGGTCAGAACCGCTGGAATCAGCGAAGAGGATGCTACAGTTGTCTTAAATCGCTTCACGCATCACGGAAAGATAGCAGAACCGATCAGGGTTGCGCGACTCATCGCAAGAAGTGTTATGGGATTTCAGGAAGAATGGGAGGGATTATATCTACAGAATAGTTGAGAAAAAACGACTTGCACCTGATATTGTGAGAATCGAGGTTGAAGCGCCCCTTGTTGCAAGAAAAGCGATATCAGGGCAGTTCGTGATTATCAGGCTAAAGGAGGGAGGTGAACGGATACCGCTCACGATCTCAGGCAGCGATCCCGAGAAGGGTCTGATCACGATCATATTTCAGGAGATTGGAAAGACAACGATCGAGCTTGGCAGGATGGAGAAGGGAGAATCAATTCTGAATCTGGTTGGGCCACTGGGTAAGCCTGCTGAGCTTAAGAATTTTGGGACGGTTGTCTGTGTTGGTGGCGGGGTTGGGATTGCACCGATCCTCTACAGGGTGAAGGCGCTTAAAAGCGTGGGAAACAGGGTCATATCGATAATCGGGGCGAGGAATAAAGACCTTCTGATTCTACATAACGAGATGAAAGAAGTATCGGATGAACTCCATATCGCAACAGATGATGGTACGCTTGGAAGAAAGGGTTTTGTTACAGACGTGCTTGATGAAGTGCTCGCTGAAAATCGGGTTGATTTAATCATCGCGATAGGTCCTGTTGTGATGATGAGAGCGGTTACAGGTGTTGGAAGCGCGCATGGAGTCAGAACCGTTGTGAGCTTGAATCCGATCATGGTTGATGGAACCGGTATGTGTGGCTCATGCAGGGTGACTGTTGGCGAAAAGGTCAGGTTTGCGTGTGTCGATGGTCCTGAGTTTGATGGTGAATTTGTTGACTTTGATGAACTGCTTCAGCGAAACCGCAGGTATCTCAAAGAGGAGGCGGCATCACTCATGGTCATGCGAGCTGGGAGGTGTACGTGCTTTGAAGAAACAGGATGTGAGTAGGCGTATCAAAAATTTCGAGGAGGTTGCACTCGGGCTTGACGAAACAGAGGCAGTTCTTGAGGCAAAACGATGCCTTGAATGCCAGCGTCCATGGTGTGTCAGGGGTTGTCCTGTTGGGGTGGATATACCGAGATTTATCCGTGCTATCAGGGATGGACGGTTTGAGGATGGGATAAGGATCATCTGGGAGAAGAACTCGCTTCCTGCTGTATGTGGCAGGGTCTGTCCGCATGAGGTGCAGTGTGAAGGGGTCTGTTCACTCGCACGAGGTTGCTCGAAGTTTATGACAGCGAAGGGGAGAGCAAGGGTTGAAGCATTTTTAGAACAGTTCAACCTCACTCAAAAGCGGAGAAGACCTGTATCAATCGGGGCGTTAGAGCGTTTTCTCGCGGACTATGCAGCAGAACATGGTATCACACCCTATACTGCTGGATCAGATATGAAAGGGAAGGGAAAGGTCGCCCTCGTTGGATCGGGTCCTGCCTCGCTTGCAGCAGCAGGTGAGCTTGTACGGAGGGGTTACCATGCAACCATCTTTGAAGCCCTTCATGCACCTGGTGGGGTTCTCAGATACGGGATTCCAAACTTCAGACTCCCGGAAGAGATCATCGAACGGGAGATAAGACAGCTAAAAGATATGGGTGTCGAGTTCAGGCAGGATGTTGTGATCGGGAGAACGTTGACGGTTGATGAACTTTTATCTGACTTTGATGCGGTTTTTATCGGAAGTGGTGCAGGTGCGCCTGTCCTGATGGGAATTGAAGGAGAGAACCTGAACGGTGTCTATTCTGCAAACGAGTTTCTGACACGTGTGAACCTGATGGAGGCATACCGTTTCCCTGAGACCGATACGCCGATCAATATTGGAAAACGGGTTGTTACAATCGGTGGTGGAAATGTGGCGATGGACTCAGCCCGTGTTGCCCTCAGACTCGGTGCAGAGGAGTCGATCATACTCTACAGGAGACGCCGTGAGGAGATGCCAGCAAGGCGTGAGGAGATTGAGAATGCTGAAGAGGAAGGAGTAGAGTTTAAGTTTCTCACAACCCCTACAAGGTATATCGGCGATGATGAGGGGTGTGTTAGAGCGGTTGAGTGTATCAGGATGGAGCCTGGCGAGGTGGATGATTCTGGGAGACAGCGTCCTGTTCCTGTTGCAGGATCTGAGTTTACAATCGAGGCTGATACCGTGATCGTTGCGATCGGGCAGCGCCCAAATCCTCTGATACCAACCACAACTCAGGGGCTTGAAACTGGGAAGATCAGAAATATCATCGCAGACGAGAGTGGCAGAACATCGATAAAGGGCGTATTTGCAGGAGGGGATGCTACAACCGGGGCCGCCACCGTGATACTTGCGATGGGTGCGGGAGTCAGGGCGGCACGTGCTATAGCTGAGTATATTGAAGGATGCAAAGATTGACGATCATCGAGCACTGCGGATCTGGTAGCTTTTATATTACCACTGGCAAAGTAAGTGATTAATCTACTACCCTTTTTTTATTTTTTGTGTACATCATTTATCTGGGGCCCACGAGAAAGGATTCTATGAGGAACCAGTCTGCTGGAGAGTGGAAGTTTTTCCATTTCTAAAACCTCCTCACAAGCGTCCGCTCATGGAGCTTCACGGCAAGTACCAGAAAGAGAACAGCAGATGCGATAAGCAGCAAGAAATCGAGATACAGCGGATAAAAGGCATAACCCTCGATCGAGAATCTCGCAATATCCGTGAAGTAGGTGAGCGGAGATAGTGATGCAACGGCCACACCCCAGTCTGGCAGATCGCTGATCGGGATGAAGATACCGCTTATAAAGATGAGCGGAAACTTCACAAGATTTGAGAGCATCATCACGTTCGATACAAGATCTGTCGGGATCGTTGAGAAGAGCAGTCCGAGAGAGGAGAATGCGAACGCACCGATGATTATCGCAGCTCCAAGGGTAAGCGGTGCCTTAACGCCAACACCCATCACCATACCTATCACAACTGGAACGATTGAGATGATGATCCCGAATATGAACGATGCGAGTATATCACCAAATATCATCGTTCTGACCGTTATCGGGCATGATATGAGCCTTTCAAGCGTTTTCATCTGGGTTTCCCAGGGCATGATCACCGGCGAGACCGATGTGGATGTGAAGAAGAGCGTCATCGCAAGAAGTCCGGGGATGAGAAACGCTGCTGATAGACTTCTCCCGATGTAAAATGCAAGAAATAGAAATAACGGGAATAAAACGCCAAATATCAGAACAGGTCCCTTGAGGTAGTACATCAGGATATTCTTTTTTGTTATCGCCCAGATCTTTCTAAGCATCACTTTCACCTCCTGTGAGTTTGAGAAATACATCCTCAAGCGATGGTGCATGGAGGTTTAACCCCGTGATCCTCAATCCATTGCGGGATGCAAAATCAACGATCGAGCATATCGTATCGTGTGCATCGGTCGTATACAGTACGTATCTGTTTCCTCTTGCTTTTACATCAGGAAAACCCGTAAGATCAACCTTTCTGTCGAACTCCACCTCAACCGCAAGCGATCCTCCTATCCGGTCTCTAAGATCTCCCGGTCTCTCAACCGCAACGATCCTGCCATGGTTTATGATCCCGACACGATCGCAGAGCATACTCACCTCTTCCATGTTGTGGGATGTGAGGAATATCGTCCTCCCCTCCCGGGAGAGCTCCATAATCTTCTCCCTTATTATCCGTGCACTTGCCACATCAAGACCTGATGTTGGCTCATCCAGAAAGAGCAACTCAGGATCGCTCACAAGTGCCATAGAGAGCATGAGCCGCTGCTTCATCCCCTTTGATAGGGTTTTCACCCTGCTATCTTTTCGCTCAGAGATCCCAAAGACCCTGAGAAGCTCATCTGCCTTTGCCTCTGCTTTTTTTCGCTCGATACCATACAGAGCCGCTGTAAGCATCATGTTCTTCCACACAGAGAGATCAGGGTATGCGTTTGCAGCTTCAGGGACAACCCCTATCTTCTCCCGTGCCTTGAGCTTCTCTTTAACCACATCAAAACCCAGGACGCTCGCCTTCCCGGAATCAGGCTCTATCACGCCGGTCAATATCCTCACGGTAGTCGTCTTTCCTGCGCCATTTGGACCCAGAAAACCAAATATCTCACCCTCATGCACGCTGAAACTCACACGATCAACCGCCTTAAGCCCGTTAAAGCTCTTACTCAGGTCCTCAGCCACTATCGCTTCCATCATTCTCCCTCAAGCAAATCTATCACGATCTGCCTGGACTTCAGCCTCCATATCTTCTCTGGAGCCCCGCCCCCCTCCTCCCTGTAGCCTGCAATCTCGATTATCCCTGCCTTTTTGAGCTCTGAGAGGTGATAGTACAGGCAGGATGGTGTTATTTTCTCCTTCATATCTGCCAGATACTTCTGTATCTCCTTTGTTCCCCGCTCACCTTCTCCGATACATTCGATGATGGTCCATCTCGTGGGACAGTGAAGCGCTCTCATCAAGTTTCTGAAATGCTCTCCCCTTCCATGACCGCATCCATCACCGGTACACATATCTATCACTGGTATATTACAGCAATCGACTTGAATATTCTAATGATATATAAGGGTTCTGGTTTTATACCCCTCTCAACTCACAGAAGCCCCCATGCCATCTTTACCGCGATCCCGTAGAGTATCCATCCAATGATCTTCTTGACCTGCGCGCTCTCCAGTCGCCTGGTCATGAGGTGTGCACCGACGATCGCACCCACGATCGATCCAACAGATGCAAATGCGAGAAGCGGCAGGTTGACACTCCCAAAGGTGGCATGCCCCAGAAATCCGCTGAACGATGAGAAGATCACGATGAATGAGGTCGTAGCAGATGCCTTCTTCGGATCGAACCCGAGCCATACAAGCACCGGGACGATGAAGTTTCCGCCCCCTATCCCGAGAAGCCCGCCCAGATATCCCGCGGCACTTCCAACACCCACGCCGTATCCAGTCGCTCGAACAGGGGAGATCTCTTCATCGCGTACCTTTGGTTTGTAGAAGAGCATCATCGTACCTGCAAAGACGAGAAAACCCACAAATAACCATTTCAGGATATAAATCGGAAAGAACTGGTTTGTGTATGCGCCTACAGGTGAAAGCAGCGTTGCTATGATCAGGATCGGGATTGCAGTCCTGAATACAACAAGTTTGTACCTGATGTATGTCCTTGATGCAAAGATCATCGCGATTGAGTTCAAAAGAAGTGCAACCGCCATCGCCTCTCTGAATGGTATTCCCAGCCAGTCAAATACCGGGATCAGGATGAAAGCTGCCCCAACCCCGGCGATATCGAAGAACTCCTCCTCACTTCGCGCAAGCGTTGCCTCGAAGATCCTGAGTGCGACATCTCTATCGTCCATCAATGTTGCGGTTTTAAAAGATATTGAAATATCAGAGAAACTCCCTGATTTCCTCTACCTTTTCAAGCACCTTTCTTCCCAGATCTGTCGGCTGTAGAGCCTGTCCTCCAACCCTACTTATTCCTCCAGCACCTCTTCAACCCGATACACGATGAACAACTCGATATTTGGTAAAATCCTGGAAAAACACTCGCTTTAGCCACCGATTCCCAATTCTCACACAAAACACGCAGATTCCCCTTCAATTCCCCCCACACCTCACCTGCTCTATTCCTCTTGTCAGAAACTCTCTTAATCCAAGATTCTGCTTTATGTTGCCAAATACCCGTTCAACAGATTTTCCCCGTTTTTTGTACTCTTCTTTCCCCTCTTCTGTCTGCATCCTGGCTGCCATCCTCTGCCGTTCTGCTTCAAATCCATCGGCTGTGATTACCCGTGTTCCTCCGCCTTTTCCAGCACACGCCAATCCATAACAGGCATACTGAACCTTATTATCCCGTTCATACGCACCCTTTCTTGTAAGTACCTTACCTTCTGGATCTTTGATCTTCTTATCCTTAGCCCTCTGAGCCTGTTTTGAGTCAGGTATGTATCCATTGATCCCTTTTTCCTCTAAATATCGCAGATTTGACCCTTTGAAGTATCCGTTATCAAAAGTCATTTTTGTTCCTTCAGGCAAACCTCCTGAGTTCTTCTCGGTCATCTCAACCTGTGGCTGTAACTGGTTGTGGTCTGTGCAGTCCTGTGTGACATCGTTTGCAATGATCATCCCCGAATCATGATCCACGGTGATCTGTGGGTTGTATGATAGCTCCTTTCGCTTCTTCTTCTTTTCCATAAACCTTGATTCAGGATCAGTTATACTTACAGCCTTCTGTCCGCTCTTTGCAATCTCTTCCTCTGCATCTTTTAGTTTTTCCTCAATTCTCTTCTTCTCTTTCTTATTGCCAGTGGTATGCTTCTCGATAATACTCTTAGAAGCTCTTTTTAATCGCTTACCCCTGAACGCTTCGATCTCTTCTATCTTTTTCCTGATCTTCTCCTGCGTATTGAGTTCTGGTGGAAGTTCATCACCTTTCCTTTCTCCATAGAGTTTATCCTCCTCTTCATCTATCTCGATGCCCCTCTCTATGATATACCTGATCTCTTCGAGTTCCTGTTCACTCAGCGTGTGGTTATTCGATGCATTCGCCTTTATCTTCGTCCCATCTGTTGATAGATGCCCTAAACTGAGAACTCCTGCTGCTCTGGCGATTGTGACAGTTTTCTTGAATGCCTCCTCAATCAGCTCTCTGTTATCTTTTCTGAACCTGCATATCATCCTGTGGTCTGGTTTCTCATTCCCTGTCAGGTACATGTAGATGACATTCTCATGTGCAAGCCTCGTGATCTTTCTTGAGGAGAATATGCCATCGATGGCTGCCTGTACCAGTAACCTCAGAAGCATCCCCCTCGGATACGCTGGATTGCCAGGTGTGTCCATGTATCTCTCTTCTATCTCACTGAGGTGTGTTTACAACCGCAATTACGAGGTTCACGATGTGATCATCAGGTATTAAATCCTTGATGGATGTGGGTAAAACCTGGCATTGCCCCATCTTATCTTTTCGCAGCGCCATTTAATGATTACACTCCGTATTCATTAGTATATGCATAAATAGAATATGTGCAGGTATAATATATAAATTAAACGGTTTTAGTTTGTCTAATAACTCATATATGGGTCATCTCAGGCTTGAATTGGGAAGAATTGTGTATGGTTGTGTGTATATTATTGGTTGTTGAGTAATTGTGGGACAGGCTCCCTACGTGTGAAGATGATATTCACGGCATTTTCCTTCGATCTCTATCATCTCTCGACGATCAGACACCGTGAGGCAGCTTAGCGTAAGCTGTCGTCAGATTACGGATCAGGAAGGGAAAAACGGGGTGAGAGAGGAATTCGGTCTCAGTGTCACTTATTATTTATGAGGAGGTTCGTTTTAAGTTTTGACTGGTGTGGGGAGGGGTAAATCAAAATACTCAAAGGTTTATATCGTATCGGATGGT
>JAOQII010000002.1 GCA_026134025.1 Candidatus Syntropharchaeum sp. | reverse complement strand
ATCCCGTCTTAACGTTAACTTTGTCATCACTGCTCAAAGAGCTCGGAATCGGGTCGTGTAGCGACCTAGTGTAGATCTGGTCTTTTCTCTACGAGATATACAGAAGAAAGAGGTTACACTTTGAGTTTGAGGATGAAGTTATCTCAGGCAGGTTTGTTGCGCTATTCATGAAAGAGCTTGAGCGCATGGATCATGAAGATAGATACTTTGATCTCAAGCTCCAGAAGCTCCTGAATGATATGGAGTATCTCATATCAAAGCGGCTTGAGTTGACGAGGCTCATATCAAGAATTGGTCCCATGTTCGGTCTTATGGGAACTTTAATCCCGATGGGACCTGCTTTGATAGGGCTTACTCACGGCGACATCGAGACCCTTGCAGATAACCTCATCATCGCATTCGGGACAACGGTCGTGGGGCTTCTGGTCGGTGCGGTATCTTACTCGATCGCGATGGTCAGAACGCGCTGGTATGATCAGGAGATGGATGATATGGAGTTTGTATGTGAGATTGTGACGGGAGGTGGTCAGGATGAGGTACATGAAGAAGAGAAGAGGTAAGAAGAAGCGATCCTTTGAGGACGATCCGATGAGTGGCGTTGCAAATCTATTCGATGTTGCGATGGTCTTTGCGGTTGCGCTTCTGATAGCGCTTGTATCTTCCTACCATATTCAGGAGCTTCTTGATCCAACCAGGGATGTTACAATCGTCAAGAACCCTGGACAGCCTGATATGCAGGTCATCGTGAAGGAGGGGAAGGAGATAAAGACGCTGAATGTGACAGAGGAGATGAGTGAGATCGAGATTGCAGGAACGGTTGGAACGATCTACAGGACACCGGATGGTGGAATGGTATATGTGCCTGAGGGTGGGTAGGTGAAGAAACTGATCCTTTCTGGTGTTATAATTACAATTCTTACGATATTTCTTCTTGCAACGCCGCCTGCTGTGGACAAAAGTGGGTTCGTTATGATCGATGATTTCGGAAGGACTGTAACGATCAGAGAAAATCCTGAAAGAATTGTTTCGTTATCTCCAACCAATACAGAGATTCTCTTTGCTATCGGGGTTGGAAATAATGTTTTTGGTGTGACAGAATACTGTAACTACCCGGAAGAGGTAAAGAATCGATCCATTATAGGTGGTATCACGACTGTGGATATCGATGCGGTAGTCTCGTTGAAACCAGATATCGTTATTGGATGCTCGCTCAATGGAAAGGATACGGTTGAGGCGTTGGAATCGCATAAAACGCATAAGCTCGAGCATGACATGAACAGGGTGATCATATTCATCCTCTTGATTCTCGGATTGCTCGGTTTAAGTGGTTATATGGCTATTATCTATTAGATAAGATCCTCTATATACCTAAACTAAAAAAAGAAAAAATAACAGAACCAGCAGATTTTTTAATTTACAGCGGTTCTGCTGCAATTACCTTCCATGCATCACCCTGAAGCTCCCATGTCGTCTTAAGCTTCAGATCGGCGTCTGATCCGATGTAACGGTAACTAAAAACGTAACGTTCACCATCCTTTGCCTCATCCATGATCTCGAACGAGTTCGGTTTAATCGTTGCCAGGGCTTCTGCAACTGGACCAATATTTGCAGCAACTTCTGGCGTGAGATCTCCAAGAACCGTCTCCATATCACCCGATATAGCAGCATTTGCGTGCCTTTCAAGGGTTTCTCTTGCACCAAGTCCCATTTTAACCTCCTAATATTACCTTTATCCCTATAAATTATATAAATTTTACGATTTATAGGAGTAAATTATACAAAGGTAGGGGACAAGATTTAATTTTAAGGAGAGTGGCAGAAAAATTGTCGGATAGGTTAATTCTCGGGGTTGATCTTGCCAGGCGATCGAGACACGGGAGATTTTATGCGGTCGTTCTGCTCAATGAGACGATGGGAACGGTTGAGTATTTTCCATCGATAAGCAAGTTCAAGCTCATCCGCCTGATAAAGCATCTGAAGCCAGAGATTCTCGCAACAGATAACATATACGAGTTTGGGGATGACAGAAGGAGAAGCGGCTCACTTGTTGAATTTTTGAGAGAACTCCCGTCTAATACAAGATTGATACAGGTTACAGGTGGCGTGCGACAGCAACCATTGACGCGTCTTGCAAAGCGTCTAAACCTAACATTCAATCGGTTAAACCCTGTAGATGAGGCAAATGCCTGTGCGCTGCTTGCGAGAGAGGGGTTTGGAGACGAAGTGCTATTTCGCAAGGATAAGACCCAGATCAAAGTCAGCAGGGCGCGGAGTCTTGGAAAAGGTGGATGGAGCCAGAAACGATATGGAAGGAAAGTTCATACGGCTGTAAAGAAACGAGCAGGCGAGATACGTGATCTTCTTGAAGAAGCTGGCTTGAGCTACGAATTGCGAACGAAGAAAGGTTTTGGGGGCTATGTGAACGCGGTATTTCTCGTTGATGCCGCAAAGGATAATATCCATATTCCCTCGGGAAGAAACGGGGATGTCCAGGTTCAGGTCTCACCACTTGCACGAGAGCGAATCGAGTTTAGAGAGCGGTCAAGACCCCGGCGAGTGAGAAAACACATAATCGTAGGCGTCGATCCTGGTACAACAACCGCGGTTGCGATACTGGATTTAAATGGTAATCTGATCGAACTTTCAAGTTCAAGAACCAGAACCCCTGCAGAGGTGATCGGACTGATCGCAGAGATTGGAAAACCACTCATCGTGGCATCAGACGTTACTCCCGCACCAAGTGGGGTTAACAGGGTCAAAAAAGCCTTCAATGCAATTCTTCACGAGCCACAGGAGTCACTTTCAATCGATACCAAGATCGCACTCGCAAGACCGTTTGGATATAAAAATGATCATGAACGGGACGCGCTGGCGGCCGCCCTCGATGCATATAAGAGCCGTGCGTTGAAATTCGAGCAGATTGCGAGGAAAACGCCACCTGGAATAGATTTAGACGAGGTCAAAGCGATTGTTGTCAGAGGATCTTCGATCGATTCAGCAATATCAAGCCTCCTGGCAGATAAGAAAATGAGTACAGAAAGAATCGAAGACGCTGAGAAGAAAAAAGTTGATTATGAGATTCTTGAGCTTAGATCCAATCTTAGATCGGCGTATGAACGGATTGAACTTTTTAAAAACTACCTGAAAGAGCTTGAGCTTAAGCTGAAGGCTAAAGACGAAGAAATTGAAAAGCTCAGACTTGAGATCGATGCAGCATTCTCACGTGAGCGAAGGGTGGTTTTAAGGGAGAGAGAGCTTAAGAAGAAAAATAGTGAGATTAAACGGCTCAAAGGTGAAATTTGGAATTATAAAGAGGAGAATAAGAAACTTCTATCGAGGATTGACTACTTAAAGACTGTGAGAAAACAGGAGATGCGGGGGGAGGGGATACCGCTGAAGGTGATCGAGGCTTTCAACAAGAACTCAATTCTAAAGTTGAAGGATGAATACGGTATCAGGAAAGGAGATCTGGTTTTATTCAGGGACGCAAGCGGTGGTGGAGAGGGCACGGTCAGGATGCTCGCTGAGTTTGGGATAAGAGCTGTGATTTATCTTGGTGAGATGTCACACATCGCATACGATACCTTCATCGAACTTGGAATTCCCGCGTTTAAGGCAGAGGATCTCGATGTGCAAGTGACTGAAGAGGTTGCCGTTGTCGATAGCGATCGCTTTGAGTCTATGGTGGAGAAATGGAAAGAATTGCATGGATTAATGATTGAGAAAAAGCGGGAAAAGTGGTTTGAAGAGATTGTTGACGAATATCGCATGGAGCGGGGGAAGGAAAAACGATAAAAAGGATGGGAGTGTGATTTATACGATGAGGGAGCGTGTAAAACTTAAAAAACCGACACTCTTTGATTTCGGTGCGATTGAGGGGGATGATGAAGTTTTTCATCAGGATGAAAAGTTTGGAATCCCGATATTCACAGTAGAAGGGCTCACATCCCACATTAAGGGACTCCTGGATGCCGATCCAACACTTCAAAAAATCTGGGTCAAGGGAGAAATATCCAATCTAAGGTATCACTCATCAGGGCATATCTATTTCACTTTGAAGGATAAGAAGAGCAGTATAAGGTGTGTTTGCTTCAGAGGAAACGCCTCACACCTAAAGTTTCGCATGGAAGATGGAATGGGGGTTCTTGCGCTTGGCAGGATCAGTGTTTACGAGTTGGGCGGATCATATCAGCTCTATGTCGAAGATCTTGAACCTGATGGGATTGGAGCACTTTATCTCGCATTTGAGCAGCTTAAAACGCGATTGAAGAGAGAAGGCTTGTTTGAAGATAAGTTCAAGAAGCCTTTACCACGTTTCCCATCAAAGATCGGGATCGTGACCTCACCGACCGGGGCTGCGATACGGGATATGGTAAATGTCCTGAGGCGGCGATGGAAGGGAATTGAGATACTGATCGCACCTGTCAGGGTTCAGGGAGATGGAGCAGCAGAAGAGATAGCAGATGCGATTTCTATGATGAACGAGTGTGGTGATCTCGATCTCATAATCATTGGCAGGGGCGGTGGATCGGTAGAGGATCTCTGGGCATTCAACGAGGAAATTGTTGCAAGAACAATCTTCAAATCAGAGATCCCCGTGATTTCAGCCGTCGGACATGAGACCGATTTCACGATAGCGGACTTTGTCGCAGATGTGAGGGCAGCAACACCATCAGCCGCGGCAGAGATCGCTGTACCTGATCGGATGGAGATGATTCAGACGGTCGAGTCGCTCAGACAGCGGCTCAACTTAAAGGTGATCCAGATCGTGAGAGAGAGACGCAACCTACTTGATAATCTAAGTAACAGGGTCGTTTCGAGAAAACCGCAGGATCAGATAAACCAGAAGAGGCAACGGACAGATGATCTCATAAATTCGATCACACGTTCTCTTCAACATCGAATAAATATCAATAAAAGCCTTTTGAACGGGATCATAGAGAAAATAGACGCTCTAAGCCCGCTATCAGTCCTGAAACGGGGTTATACAATAACGTATAGCCTACCCGATCGTAAGGTTATAAAAAGATCTGCTGACGTCTCGGTTGGCGAGGAGCTTGAGATCAGGTTCTCAGATGGGAGGCTCATCTGTGGTGTTAAAAAAGCTAAAATACGATAAAGCCGTAGTGGATCTGATCGATATGTGGACGTGCGATAGCTGTGGGCGTAGCTTTGAGGAGGGTAAAATACGAAAGGAAGTAGATCTCGGAAGTTATACCCTCTACCTCTGCAAAGACTGTGTAATGCGAGTGGATTACCTTATCGGGGACAACAAGACGGTGAGTAAGTAGAGCGATAAACTATCTCCTGGCATACCTGAAGAGTGCTCCTTTCTTGACCTTGAGTTCAGGTGGCGTCCATCCTGATCTTCGCTCATCGAGTACTGTGCTCTCAAGTTCGAGATCTACCCTCCGGGCAGGAATATCGATACTGATCATATCTCCATCGAGGATAAGTGCGATCGGCCCTCCTTCCGCCGCCTCGGGTGTCACATGACCGATACACGGTCCCTTGGTCGCGCCCGAGAATCTGCCGTCTGTTATCAAAGCAACCCGATCAAGCCCCATCCCGGTGATCGCAGCCGTTGGACCGAGCATCTCACGCATACCAGGACCTCCTTTCGGGCCCTCATATCTTATCACGATAATATCACCGTTTTCAATCCTGCCACCGTAGATCGCATCTGCTGCCTCCTCCTCTGAGTCAAATACCCTTGCAGGTCCCCTGTGTTTAAGCATCGTCTCGGATACTGCAGACTGCTTTATGACAGCCCCTGCTGGTGCAAGCGTTCCTTTGAGGATCGCAATCCCGCCTTCAGGATGGTAAGGGTCTGATACGCTGCGGATCACATCACGTCTCAGAACCACAGACCCCTCTATGACATCAAGAAGCTTCATACCTGATGCGGTCATGACATCGAGGTTCAAAAGATCTCTCATTTCATTCATGAGCGCAGGAATTCCCCCTGCCTCGTTGAGATCGACGATCATGTGATCCCCCCCAGGTGACATATTGCACAGGTGTGGTATACGCCTTGATAACTCATCAAATCGCTCTATCTTAAGATCGATTCCTGCTTCATGAGCGATCGCCATTGTGTGCAGCACCGAGTTTGTCGAGCCACCCAGTGCGAGATCGACCATGATCGCATTGTCAATTGATTGAGGTGTCAGGATCTTATCAGGCGTGATCTCCTTCTCAAGAAGCTCAACGACCTTTGCCCCTGTAGACTTTGCGATCGCACGCTTCTCTCCCGAGACCGCTGGAACGGTTGCAGAGCCTGGAAGTGACATTCCCATCGCTTCTGTTAGACACTGCATCGTGTTTGCCGTGAACATCCCTGCACATGAGCCGGCACCAGGGCATGCAAGCCGCTCAAGTTCATCGATCCGCTCACGATCGACTGATCCGATCTTTGCAGGTGCAACGGCTTCAAAGACATCTGCAACGTCGCAGTTTCTTCCATCAACAACCCCAGGGAGCATCGCACCACCGGTTAACATGATCGATGGGATGTTACACCGTGCAAGCGCCATCAGCATCCCTGGAACGATCTTGTCACATGAGGCTATCGCAACAACTGCATCGAAGGCGTGTGCATTCAGCATAAGCTCGATCGAGTCAGCTATAATCTCTCTTGATGGAAGCGATGACTTCATGCCTTCATGAGACATTGCGATCCCATCACATATTCCGATCGTATTGAACTCAAGCGGGACACCCCCGGCCTCTCTAACACCTTCTTTCGCAAATTTCGCAAGCTCGTTCAGGTGGATGTGCCCTGGAACGATCTCGTTGTATGAGTTTGCGATCGCAACAAGTGGTCTTTCAAAATCACGATCATCAAGCCCAACCGCCCTGAATAAAGCACGGTGTGGGGCTCTCTCAATGCCAGATAAGACACGGGTGCTTCTTCTTTCACA
The DNA here is from genome assembly GCA_026134025.1 of Candidatus Syntropharchaeum sp. Classification (GTDB taxonomy): domain Archaea; phylum Halobacteriota; class Syntropharchaeia; order Syntropharchaeales; family Syntropharchaeaceae; genus Syntropharchaeum. The sequence continues at coordinate 83,386 of JAOQII010000002.1, read as the reverse complement.
CATATAGACACCTCTCTTAAACTATTCGTGGATATGAGATAAAGCTTATCCGTCTTATTATAGGGTGAAGGAAAACTTTATATCTGGTTTCAAACCTGAGTGATTTACATATTCGAACTTACAATAATCTATTTGAGGAAAGATAAATGGCGAATAGACATCGTCCAAGGCGAGGATCGCTGGGATTCAGCCCACGTAAACGGGCAAAGAGCCAAACTCCACGCCTTAGAACGAAATCGGTCGTAGGCATCGGAAAATCTCCTATCGTTGAGTTTAGTGGGTACAAGGCCGGGATGACCCATCTTGTGCAGGTAGAGGATAACCCAAACGCTCCAAACGCGGGTTTAGAGGTTACCATTCCTGCTACGGTGATTGAGGTACCACCAATGAGAATTGTGGGCATCCGTGCGTATGGAAAGAATACCTACGGAAAACGTCCTATCATGGAGGCGTTGAACAATCAAAAAAGGCGTGACTCATCACTCAAAGCCATCGAAAAAGCAATTGAAGAGGGTAGCGTTCTCGAATTGAGGGTTATAATATCAACTCAACCCGCTCTTGTAAGTGGCATCGGCAAGAAGAAGCCAGAGCTGATGGAACAGCGGGTTGAAGGAGATCTCATGGAGGTGTTTGAGTATCTCAAATCCAACCTCGGCAAAGAGATCGAGATCTCAGGCGTATTTGAGGAAGGTGAGATGGTTGATGTCATCGCGATAACGCGTGGAAAGGGAACGCAGGGTCCTGTTAAGCGATGGGGGACGATGATACAGGATCGGAAAGCGTCTCGGTCGAGTAAATCCAGACATATCGGAACGCTCGGTCCGTGGTTCCCGCACAGAGTAAGGTGGACAGTCCCGCAGCTGGGACAGACAGGCTACCACCAGCGAACTGAATATAATAAGCGACTGCTCAAGATCGGGGATAAAGGTGATGATATAAACCCTAAAGGTGGTTTTCCCCACTATGGGCTGGTTAAAAATAGTTATATTCTTCTAAAAGGCAGCGTCCCGGGACCGAGGAAGCGATTGATAAGGATGAGACACGCAATACGTCCTACCGTCTCATTTAAAGGTGCGCCTCAGATCAATTATATAAGCAAGGAGTCGAAGCAGTAATGGTCGAAAAAGCGGTAGTATACGGATTGAACGGAGATCGAAGTGGTGAGATTGATCTGCCTCTTCATTTTAACGAAGAGTATAGACCTGACATTATAAAACGGGCTGTACTTGCTGTGCAGGCTAACAGACTTCAGCCTTACGGCCCAAACAGATACTCAGGTATCAGGACGTCTGCTGTGGGATGGGGTACAGGCAGAGGTGCATCAAGAGTTCCAAGGATCAAGAATGGCAGACGTGCGATGTTGGTTCCACAGGCAAAAGGTGGCAGGCGCGCCCATCCCCCAAAGCCTGAAAAAGATCTCAAAGAGAAAGTTAACAGGAAGGAACGTAGAAGAGCGATAAGATCTGCAATCGCAGCAACAGCAAAGATTGATCTGGTTACAGGACGCGGTCACAGGGTTAAAGATACACTCAGACTCCCCCTGGTTGTAGCGGACGAATTTGAAGAGGTGAAGAAGACACCGGATGTTGTAGCGTTTCTGGAAAAGATCGATCTGTGGGAAGATATCCTTGCAGCCAAGAACAGCAAGAAGGTTAGAGCCGGGAAAGGAAAGATGCGGGGCAGGAGGTACAAATCAAAGAAGAGCATACTCTTTGTCATCGGTGAAGATAAAGGAATACGTGAGGCAGCGAGAAACTTACCAGGTGTGGATGTCGTGACCGTTGATGGTCTGAACGCCGAGCTTCTTGCGCCGGGTACGAACGCAGGCAGACTCACACTCTGGACGGCTTCCGCGATAAAAGGACTGGAGGGGAAGTTTTCATGATCATCAAACATGTGATAGTAACTGAGAAGTCGACCCTTGCGATGGAAAGGAATAATGAACTCCAGTTCATCGTTGATATTGGTGCGAAGAAATCTCAGATTGCAAGCGAGATCGAAGACCTCTTCGATGTGACGGTTGCCAGTGTAAGAACGGCTGTAACCCCTAAGGGTGAGAAGAAAGCATTTGTATCATTATCTAAGGCTGATTCAGCGGATACGGTCATCACAAAGATGGGGGTACTCTGATGGGAAAGCGTATCATATCCCAGCGAAGAGGTCGTGGAAGGCCCACGTACAGCGCACCATCACACAAGTACAGGGCAAAGCTCGATCATGTGAAGGTTGAAGGGAAAAATGCGGTGGAAGGTATCATCATCGAGATCGTTCACGATCCTGCAAGAAGTGCACCTGTGGGGCTTGTTAAGCTTGAAAACGGCGAGAAAAAGTATTTTATTATTCCTGAAGGGCTCTGTGTTGGGGATGCAATTGCATGGGGACCAGGAGCTTCGGTAAAACCTGGAAACACCCTCCCGCTCAAGGATGTACCAGAAGGATCGATGGTGTGTAATATCGAGTCAAAACCAGGCGATGGCGGAAAGTTTGTTAGATCATCGGGCACGGCTGCAACGGTCGTATCCCACGAGATGGATAAACGTAGAACAATGGTTCAATTACCAAGTGGATCATTGAAGTGGCTTCCTTTCAGGTGTATGGCAACGATCGGCGTTGTTGCAGGTGGAGGCAGACTCGATAAACCTTTTGTAAAGGCTGGTAAGAAATATCATAAGATGAAGAGCCGTGCAACGAAGTACCCGAGAACGAGCGCTGTTGCGATGAACCCTGTCGACCATCCATTCGGTGGTGGTGGTCAGCAGCACACAGGGAAACCCAAGACCGTGGCGAGAGGTACCCCTCCAGGCAGGAAGGTCGGTAGCATCGCTGCGCGTAGAACAGGAAAGAGGTGAATTGAAAATGGCGAAGAAGCGGCGAAAGGGGAAGATAACAAAGAAACGAGAAGAGTTCACCTATCGCGGATACACGCTTGATAAATTGAAGAAGATGGATCTCAATAAGTTTGCGACATTACTTCCAGCAAGAGAGAGAAGGAGTATTCTAAGAGGATTTACTGAAGCCGAGCAGAAACTCCTCAAACGAGTCAAGGAAGGAGATCAGACGATAAAGACACATCAGCGGGAGATGATAATTCTTCCTGAGATGGTCGGGATAAAAATGGGCATCCACAGCGGTAAGACATTTGAGTATGTCGAGATAAAGCCAGAGATGATCGGGCACAGACTTGGAGAGTTTACGTTGACGAGAAAGAGAGTAACGCACGGTAGTGCTGGTATAGGCGCGACCAGGTCGAGCAAATACATACCGCTCAAGTGATCGATATGGGACGTTTAAAGTTTACTTTCAGGGAAGAGGATGCCGATGAGGAGCGAACATCAAAAGCGATGAGAGGTGAGATGCACATATCTCCAAAGCATGCGTTTGAGATCTGCCGTGAACTCAAAGGTATGCTGACAGCGGATGCAAAGGCGTATCTCGAGGATGTTATCCGCATGAAGCGAGCCGTCCCCTTCAAGCGACACAAGCGAAATGTCGGACACAGAAGCAGTCTCGTTGGCTGGGATGCGGGGCGTTATCCTGTAAAAGCATCATCAGAGATCCTGAAGCTGATCATCGATGCAGAGAGTAACGCGATGTACAAGGATCTTGAACCCGAACGGATGCGAATCAAACATATCGCAACGAAGAAGGGACGCACGATACGGGGATTTACGCCGCGAGCGATGGGGCGGGCAACACCCAGGAATACAGAGACTGTTACGGTTGAGATCTTATTAGAGGAGATTTAATGGCAGTAGAGAAAAAGTTCGTTGAAGAAGGTTACAGAACAGCGCTTTTGGATGAATACTTCTTTAAACGATTGAACAGGCACGGCTATGGTGGGATGGAGGTCAACAGGACGCCACTCGGCACACAGATAACCGTGTATGCAGAGAGGCCTGGAATGATCATCGGAAAGGCTGGAAAAACAATCAAGAGACTTACAAATGATATTAACCATATCTTCAACTTTGAGAACCCACAGATCGATGTACAGGAAGTGGATAAGAATGAGCTAAACGCCCAGATGATGGCATCCCGTCTTGCGAACGTCCTTGAGCGTGGCTGGTACTTCCGTAAAGCTGCACATTCAACACTCAGACAGGTGATGGATGCAGGCGCACTTGGATGTGAGGTTATATTATCTGGAAAGCTCACAGGACCAAGATCCAGAACTGAAAAGGTTGTTGAAGGCTATATTAAACATGCCGGAAAACCTGCCGAGGATCTTGTTAGCAAGGGTTTTGCCATTGCAAAGCGAAAACTCGGGACGATAGGGGTTAGTGTCTGGATCGTTCAGCCAGATGTTGTTCTCCCTGATGCATTCGAGGTGCTTGACAAAGAGGAAAATGTTATATCTGAGAATGAAGAGAAGATAGAAGTGGAGAAAGAAGAGGATGTCCATACTGAAGTATCGTGATCTGGTTAAGATGCGTGATGAAGAACTCGATGATGAATTATCGCGTCTGGAGAGTGAACTTGTTCAGGAGAGAAGTATCTCTGCCTCAGGTGGTGCGCCGACCAACCCAAGCAGTATTGGCCAGATTAAGAAGGATATAGCGAGAATTAAGACTGTTCAGCGGGAACGCAGGGGGGTTAATGCCGGTTTGTGAAAAATGTGGGCTTCCAGAGGATCTCTGCGTCTGTGAAGAGATTCTAAAGGAAACACAACGGGTAAAGGTTTCAAAGACAAAGCGGCGGTTCAACAAATGGATGACAATCGTGGAAGGGATTGATGAGCGAGATATCGATCTGAAGAATCTCTCAAAAGAGCTTAAGGCAACGTGTGCCTGTGGCGGTACGGTAAAAAAAGGCCGTATAGAGCTTCAAGGTGACCAGCAGGTACGAGTTAAGGATTTTTTAGAGCGGAAAGGATATTCGATCGAACTTCGTGAGATATGATCCTCCTTTCAGGTGGTACTGGAACACCCAAGCTTATTCAGGGTTTGGTTCAGATAATCCCGCAGGAGGAAATTACGGTTATTGTTAACACGGCGGATGATCTGTGGGTCTCTGGTAACCCCGTCTCACCAGATCTTGATACCGTTCTCTATACACTCGCCGGTATAATCGATGATTCGAAGTGGTGGGGCATAAAAGATGATACATTCAGAACCCATGAGCATTTAAAATCCATCGGCCACGATGAGGGGATGCTGCTCGGCGACCTCGATCGTGGAACACACATCCTCAGAGGTGAGCTTATAAGAAATGGGATGAGCCTGACAGCTGCAATATCAGAGATGCGGGCGCGTTTTGGGATTAGCGCTACAGTTCTTCCGATGTCAAACTCCAGCGTCTCAACCATAGTAGAAACACCTGATGAAACTCTTGGATTCCAGAAATTCTGGGTTGAGCTAAAGGGTAGACCAGAGGTCCTCGATATTAGATTTGACGGAATTGATGAGGCGAAACCGACTCCTGAGGTCATAAACGCGCTTGAATCTGGTGAAACCATCGTGATCGGTCCAAGCAATCCCATTACTTCAATCGGTCCGATCCTCGCACTCGAAGGTATTAAAGAAGTATTGAAGAAAGCTCATGTCATTGCGATAAGTCCGATCGTTGGTAATGAACCTGTGAGCGGGCCTGCCGGAAAGTTCATGCGCGCACTGGGTCTTGAGGTATCGTCCAGGGGTGTTCTTGATTGCTATAAAGATTTTCTCGATCTTTTCATACATGATATTCGAGATGGGTATGAGATTGAGGATAAAACATGCAGGGTCATAAAGGCTGATACGATGATGACCACCTGTGAGCGGGCGAAAGCGTTTGCCGAGCTTGTTTATGAGGTGAGCCATAATTGAAGAAGATATCAATACCTGAACTCAAAGTCGAGCTTCAAAGCCTTGGCATAAGGATAAAAACAGCTGATAAAGGCAGAAAGAGTGGGGCAGGACCAGCAGCAGGCACAGTTCTCATATTTGATGACGATTCCCAGGCAAATGTCCCAACACAGAGCTGGTTTGTCGAGGATTCGCCATACTCTCTCGAACCGATCAAAGAAGGCGCGTTCATCCTGAAATACAGGGATGAAGAGGTTACAACGGTCAGGATGCCACCCACTCCACGCTTCTACGGCTTTAAGACGGCTTCAGGCATTCCCTACTGGAAGATAGCACTGCTCCATGGGAAAGATTGTTTATCGACGACCGTACTTCAGCACTGTGTCCACTGGGATACACGGGATGTATGTAAGTTCTGTGCTATCGGTCTATCGCTCGAGAGTGGTGCAACGATCCCAAGAAAGAAACCTCGCGATCTTGCTGAGGTTGCAATGCGTGCGGTTGAGTTTGATGATGTGCAGCATGTTACACTCACGACGGGCTCAACCCGAAGAGAAGAGACCTGTGTCAGAATCCTTGGAGATGCAGCGAATGCGATAAAGGATGTAACAAACCTCCCGATACATATCCAGCTTGAACCGCTAAAGGATCTTGATCTCTTTGATTTCCTCAAAAACGCTGGTGTTGATACGGTTGGAATTCATATTGAGTCCTTTGACCAGGATGTTCTAAAGGTCATGGCACCGTGCAAGGCAAAGCTCGGGTTCGATCGCTACAGAAAAGCCTGGGAGCGGGCAGTTGAAGTATTTGGAAGGGGCGAGGTCAGTAGTTTCATACTTGCAGGGCTTGGCGAGTCAGATCGCTCGATCATTGAAGGATCTGATGAGCTTGCATCAATGGGTGTGTATCCTTTCATCGTGCCGCTTCGACCGATACCACAGACACCACTTGAACGTTTTGCACCACCCGCACCCGATAGGATGATTAAAATATATCGGGAAGTAGCTAAATCACTAAAAGATCACGACCTCTCATGGAAAGTCTGCCATGCAGGGTGTGTGAGGTGTATGGCGTGCTCTGCGATGGGGGATTTTGAGTTGTGATAAGGTGTGATAAGTGCAGCAACGATGCTGTGATCTATCAACGATACGCTGGTATGCACCTCTGTGAGAACCATTTCAAAGCGGATGTGGTAAGAAAGATTAAAAAAACGATCAGAAAGTATGGCATGGTAAAATCGGGTGATAAGATTGCTGTTGCACTAAGCGGCGGCAAGGACAGCTTCCTTCTTCTAAAAATACTCCATGAGATCATTACACCACGTCGGGATGTTGAGCTATTTGTGATAAGCGTTGATGAGGGGATAGCAGGTTACCGTGACGAGCTTTTATCAGAGGCGCAACGCTTCGTCGAGCGAATGGGGCTTTTCCACAAAACAGGCACTTTTGCCGAGAAGATCGGTATCACCATGGATGAGATCGTGAAGCAGAACTTCAGAGAAGCACCCTGTTCTTTCTGCGGTGTATTCAGAAAGATGATCACAAACAAGATTGCAAGAGAGATGGGGGCGACAAAAGTTGCAACAGGGCACAATCTCGATGATGAAGCCCAATCAGTTCTTATGAACTACCTCAAAGGCGATATAAACAGACTCTCTCGTTTGATGCCGAAAAGACCGATAGAGGGATTGATTCCACGAATAAAACCACTTCGTGAGATACCAGAGCGTGAGATCACACTTTTTGGAATTCTGGAGGGTTTTCCAATATCTGTAAGGGACTGCCCATACTCAAGGAGGGCGTTTCGCTCGGATATGCGAAAGGTCCTGAACATCCTTGAGGATGACCACCCAGGAATCTCCTACTCCCTTATGCGGGGCTTTGAGAAGGTACGAGACGTTCTTCCAGATTCCAGGGAGGATATTAAAGAATGTGAGGTCTGTGGTGAACCATCAAGCGGTAACATCTGTAAGATGTGTGAGTTCAGGAGTAGGTGTAGAGTGCATCAATTTATGTCCTAAAAGCGCGCACCAGTTTATGTCGCTTTCACCACGATCAATCACCCAAAAAAAAACTTCACATCATTGCCTCACTTCAGGAAAGAACTCCACAAATTCGAGAAGAAATACAATACTGTAGAGGGCAAGAGATACACAGCTGGCAAACACCAGCAAACATCTATGCATAAAACGTTTGGAATTTTTTTGAGAACCTTTAAATCGTCATAAGCTTGTTTCTAATCCGTGAAAAGAAGCCATCTCCAGCCTTCACGAAGAGTGCAGATCTATCTGATTTCACGATCTCGACCTCATCACCCTGTTTTATTGATCTGTTCGTCTCGCCATCTATGACGAGCATTGCATCCTTATCAGGTTCAATAAGTCCAAACTTCACCTTCCTCGATCCTGCAACAACCGCAGGGCGTGCCGAGAGCTTGAAAGGAGCGAGTGGGACGATGATCGTACAGTTCATCTCAGGATCCACGATAGGACCTCCTGCACTCATTGAGTAGGCGGTCGAGCCAGTGGGTGTTGAGAAGACGACCCCATCTGCCCTTAAACGCTCAAACTCCTCACCATCTATAAAAATCTTAAAATGTAACATTTTAGCAGGTCTGAGTGTCAGAAAGACGATCTCATTCATCGCAGTAGCTACCCGCTCTCTGTCAACGATTATATCAAGCCTGCTACGCTTCTCAACCTCAAAACCATCAAGAACCTCACAGATACGCTTAAGCGCCTCCTCTGGTGTCAACGCTGCAAGAAAACCGAGTGCACCCATTCCAATGCCAAGAAGTGGTATCGGTTCATCCATCGAGCGAAGCGTTCTCAATATGGTTCCGTCTCCTCCGACACAGATTACCATATCAACATCCATATCGCTGATCGCAACACCTCTCATCTCAAGTTTGTATGCGGTCGTTGGATCGGCCACGACCTCTACACAACCCTCTATACATTTAACGATTCTTTCTGCCATCGAGGATAAGTCATCTCTTGCAACGATCCCCACACGCTCTGCCCTGATCACGCGATATCCCTCGATGTATCGATCTCAATCCCCTGGGGACCAATCTTGAACTTGATAAACTCTGGGATCGGTGCCATCCCTCGCACTTTCGTTATCGCAAAGCGGTTGCTCATCCTGTGACCAATTCGCTCGATCTCCACCTTGAAGATCACATCAGCTACATTCATGATCGCATTCTCGATTTTTTTATCATGACTCTCATTTAGAACGTAAAGGTATCCGAGACCTCCGCATCCTTTTACAAGATCGTATAGCTGACTGACAAGCTTTTTCAAACGATACGGATCGACATTTAATTCTAAGAAGAATGAGAATGTATCTACGATGATGTTAAACTCAGTCTCTCCCTCAACCTCCTTTATCCCCTCAAGTTCATGCTCGACCCACTCCATGATATCGGCATCGCTGGCGTTGGTATGACTGCCATTGAGATTGTATTTGCTGTAGACATCGATAAATACAATGTCATCAACACTTTTTATACATCCAACTGCTGCGATATTTGCCATTATGTACTCATGCCTTCTTGCGGTTGTGATATAGTACGTTCTGCGGGAAGATGTGAACTGATAGAGGAATATCTCTGCCATCGAGTCGGGATCTCCTATAAAATAGACGAGCGATCCAGCTGGGAATCCGCCCCGCATGATCGTATCAAGCATGTAGATCCCGGTCGGCTTGAGCATCTCTTCTTCCCCCACTAAACGTAAATATGATGAAGATAGATATAAGCTATCCGATTACAATCCCAGCATAACCAACAACTGCCGTATAATCCCCGCTCACATCCCCACTTGTTGCATACATCAAAAGCTCTCCTTTTTCTGCCCCCATGGCACCAGTCGCCGTCAACATCGCACCGATCGGGTCAACACCACAGGCTGTGATACCTCTCTCATAGATCCGCCTGTAAAGGGTTGAGACGTCAAGTTTGAGGATTGGCTCGATCGCATAGCGGTCATTCTCCCGGGCTATTTCATCAGGCTCATAATGTGTGAAATCGCTTGATGCGAGAATCACAACCCGTCTGCCAGTTTTCTCAACCGCATCCTTGATCTCCATCCCAATCTCCATCGCAGTTTTCTCATCTCTTATCCCGATTGAGATTGGTAGAATCTTAAAATTCCTGAACCGATACTGGAGAAACGGTATCTGAACCTCGGCAGCATGTTCATATTTGTGTGCAGTCTCATCAAGGTCGATGATTTGTTTTGGGAGCGCATCCACAAGCTCGAGATCGACGTCCACATCCCCAAGCGGTGTCTTCCAGCTTTCCGTAGATGCTGCAACGACCGATCCAACGCCGTGGTGGTTTGGACAGGTGATAACAAAGGTCTCGGCAGGGGGAAGTCTCGCAAATACCTTTGCTGCAACCCTTCCTGAGTAGATGTAGCCTGCGTGTGGCACAACGGCACCCAGTATCTTCTCATCGGGTTTTATCTCGGTATCCTGAAGGAATATCTCAATCAAACGCTCAAGCTCAGCAGGATCTCGTGGATAGAACTGGCCGGCAACAGCAGGGAATCTCACTATTTCACCTCACGATCTTTGAGATGTTCATCTCCAATATATCTTCTGCCCCAAGACTCTTAAGCTTTGGGATCAGAATATTGACCTCCTGTTTATCCACAACCGTCTCGACCGCATAATAATCTGCATGATAGAGCTTGGAGATCGTTGGGGTCTTCATCGAAGGGAGTGAGTCTATCAGGTGATCGAGCTTATTTGCTGCGACGTTCATCGTAAGTAGAACCTTTCCCCTTGCCTCAATTACGCCGAGAAGGAGCGTCCTGATCTCTTCGATTTCTTTACGCTTATCTGGATCATCCCAGCTTGCTTTATTTGCAATTAGAACTGTAGATGATTCAAGCAGGGTATCAATGATCTTAAGCCCGTTCTTTCGCAAAGTTGAACCTGTCTCTGTGAGATCAACGATAACATCCATCAAATCCGGGACTTTTGCCTCTGTTGCACCATAAGAGAAGAATATCTCAACTGGAATCCCAAGATCTTTGAAAAACTCCGCTGTAATCCTTGGATACTCTGTGCTTATCCTGCTTCCTGGTGGTATCTCCTTCGAAGAAGATATGTCCTCCTCCTCTGGAACTGCGATAACAATTTTAACACCCCCACTGCTCTGCTTACTGTAGTTCAGGGTTGCAACCTCAACAACATCAGCGCCCGTCTCCTTCACCCAGTCCTGTCCTGAGATGCCGAGGTCAAAGTACCCATCCTGGATATATTTTGGGATCTCCTGAGGACGCAGTACCTTTACCTTTCCGATCCTGGGGTCAATGATTCTCGGATTATAGTCTCTCTCTGTCTTTTTTATCTCAAGGTCTGCCTCTTTGAACAATGTCAGCGTTGCAGTTTCAAGGCTTCCTTTAGGGAGTGCTATGTCTATCATCCGCTTTTAGTTAAGTTAACAAGGTATAAAAAGGTAGACACACGTAAGGGTATATCAGTTGAATGGAGGGTTTGTTATCACATCGAAGGAGAAGAAGAATAAAATAAATGTCACCGCATGTGGGGGCTTGAACTACGTTGGTGTGCTTGGAAGGCGGGCTGTCATCGAGGTCTGTGAAGGAACTCGTGAGGATAAAACAGAACTCACATCGATCGGAGGCTTTGGCAAAGCATTCATGTACAGTGATACCACGGTACTCAAACACGGGGTCAAACCATTAAAGAAGTATCCGGTGGTCGCTGTTGATGGCTGCACGCTCAACTGTGCCACCGAGACCTTGAAGTTCATGGGAGTTGAACCTGCTGCATCAGTACAGGTGATCTCGATAATCAAGGGCGAGACGTCAAGACGTGTGAGTAATATCACCCAGGAAGAGATCGATATGGTCAGGGAAAAGATCGAAGAAGCAGTTGATAGATTACTGGAGGAAACCCCATCGGATTGATAAAGTTTTCAGATGCCAAGCTCGGTCGATTGCGATATATCGAGCGGTGGACGATCTACGCTACCCTGATCGGTATAGCGGCAGGGATCGCGGCATTGGTCTTTGAATATCTGCTTGATCTATCGAGCACATTCTTCCGGGATGAACTTACCGCGGTCATCCCGCTTGCCATTGTCCCGGCGATCGGAGGCCTGATTGCAGGCTTTCTCATCTATCGTTTTGCTCCCGAGGCAGAAGGTCACGGAACCGATGCTGTAATCTCGTGTTTTCACAGCTCGAGTGTTGTAATCCAGAAGAGGATCCCGCTCATTAAAGCGATCGCATCGGTAGTGACGATCGGCTCCGGCGGGAGCGCAGGTAAGGAGGGACCGATCGCACAGATCGCTGCTGGTATCGGATCTATCCTTGGATCACGTCTAAAACTCTCTGATCGAGATCGCCGCCTGATGGTGGTCTCGGGTATGTCTGCAGGGATTGGGAGCATCTTCAAGTCACCCCTTGGCGGGGCGTTATTCGGTATCGAGGTGCTCTACAAGCGGGACTTTGAGATGAGCGCGATCGTGCCAGCGATCATGTCCTCGGTCATAGGTTATGCGATATTTACCCACTTTGTGGGCAGAGAACCGATCTTTTTAACCTGCCATTGCATCTTTGAGAACCCGCTTGAACTAATCTTCTATGGGCTTCTGGGTCTTATCTGTGCTGCTGTGGGGATTTTCTACATCTGGTTCTTCTACTCAGCAAGGGATAAGTTCTTCAGGAGATTGAAGATTCCAGATCATGTAAAACCTGCAATTGGTGGCATAGGGATCGGAGTGTTGATAATTCTCTTTCCTGATCTCGTTTCTGGGATTATTGGATCGGGTTATGGAGCGCTCCAGGATGCACTACTTGGTAACCTCGCACTCTCTGCCATGATCCTCCTCATACTTGCAAAGATCCTCGCAACATCTTTCACCGTGGGTTCTGGTGGCTCGGGTGGTGTCTTTGCACCATCACTCGTGATCGGTGGGATGGTAGGTGGGGTGGTCGGCGAGCTATCTCATATCTTCTTTCCAAATATCGTAACAAATCCTGCCTGCTTTGTTCTTGTCGGGATGGCATCATTCTTCTCAGGTGTTGCAAAAGTTCCGATCGCTGCGATCATTATGATCTCTGAGATGACAGGAAGCTACACACTCCTTGCCCCGTTGATGCTCGCCAATGTGACAGCCTACGCCTTTAGCGAGGGGTGGACGATATACGAGAGCCAGGTATCAACCAGGATGAGATCCCCTGTTCACAGAAAGGAGCTACTTGTGGATGTGCTTGAGAATATCGAGGTCAAGGATGCGATGAATCCCAACCCTGTCACAGTAGCCCCAGAGGAGAGTCTGACTCGGGTCTTTGGTTTAATAGAGAGAACCGGGCACATGGGTTATCCAGTCCTGGAAGACAATAAACTTGCAGGGGTGATCACGGCAAAAGATATCGAAAAAGTTCCTATGGAAGAATGGAATGCTAAAACTGTGGATGATGTCGCAACAACAGCACTCGTTACAACTTACCCTGATGAGAAACTGGAGGATACACTACATAAGCTTGTCATGTTTGATATAGGCAGGCTTCCTGTCGTTGATCGAAAAGATCCAACAAAGCTTCTCGGTATCCTCACAAGGTCTGATATCGCAAGGGCGCATGTGAAGGCGATGGCAGGTGATGTGATCGCATCAAGAAGAAAACGCGCGGTTGACAGGTCACCGATCTATGGGACAAGAATCTTCGAGGTACCTATACCCCCTCACCACAGGTTGATTGGGGTTGGACTTTCAGATATCACGTTGCCTGGCGGCATCATCATAGCGATACTTAGGGAGGAAGGTATAATAATCCCAAGAGGTGATACGTTGATCAGGGCAGGCGATCGTCTCGTGATATTCTCGCCTGATGATCGGGTGGATGCAATAAGAAGGTATATTGGATGGCGATAAAGATGGGTTACAGTGGGATTGGAGGCATTCTCACAGCCTTTAAGGATCTGGTAAAGGAGTTCAAATCTGGATCGAAGATCGTATTTGTGGGATCGATCGGGGTCTGCACACCGCTTGCCGAGCTTCTTGCGTATGCTGTGAGAAATAAGGATTTTGAGATGATCTATATCGCCAACGCTGATATTGCGTCTGCAAGAAGGATGGAACTTGTTGAGGGTATCGGGTACAGGGTCACAGACGACCACGCTGACCCGATGAATCCTGATGTGATCCTGATCCTCGGTGGACTTTCGATGCCGAAGTATCCCACAACAGCAGAGGATGTTTTTGCGATGATTCAGAAGATCTCGATTCATGCGAGGATCCTGGGATTGTGTTTCATGGGAAGCTTTGAGAAAATGGGATGGCGGAAGGTGATACCATTTGATTATGTGATAGACGGTGTGATCGACCCTGTCACAGTTGGATAGGTTTGTAATCAAGTACTTTTGTCAATCATGTAAAATTACGCCTGGGCTTACAAAATTAGAGCAGGCAAAAAGAAAAACTTTTAAACTACCTGAGGCGATTGTTTTTCATAATTAAAAAGGTGAGTAAATGAGAGACGTAGCGATAGTTGGATCAAGTCAGACAAAATTTGGTAAACTACCGAAGTCAAATGTCGAGCTTTTTGCAGAAGCAGCAATCGACGCAATCAACAAATCAGGTCTGAGCCAGAAGGATATAGAAGCCCTCTTTTTGGGTACCGTATTCAGTGATTTTGAAGAGGGGCAGGTCAATATGGCTGGATTCGGTGGTGCTGAGATTGGGCTTGGGAACATCCCTGCAACAAGGTTTGAGGGCGCCTGCGCATCAGCAACCGTTGCAGTGAGAGATGCTGCGATGTGGGTTGCATCAGGTCAGTTTGATATCGTGCTTGCAGGTGGTACCGAGCGAGCGTTCACGATGGGTACTCCTTTTGCAACAAGGACGTTCGCGATGGGGGGAGATGCTAAGTATGAAGCTGTGACAGGTAACACGTTCCCAGGTGCGTTTGCGATGGCTGCAAGGCTCTACGCAGTGAACTATGACATTCCACTCGATAAGTTGATGGAGATGCTTGCCTCGGTCACGATCAAGAACCACAAGTACGGGGCGCTCAATCCTTTGGGTCAGTTCTATGGGAAGATGGGAGATCTCACCGTTGAGAAGGTACTTTCAGGCCCAAGGATTGCAGAACCACTTGGGCTTTATGATTGCTGCCCGTTCTCTGATGGTGGATCGGCTGTTGTCATAACAACGGCAGAAATTGCAAGGGAGCTTACAGACACACCGGTTTACATCGTTGGAACAGGGCAGGGCTCTGCAGGTGCATTATTCAGACAAAAAGACTTTACAAAGCCAAAGTCCCGTGTTGCATCGGCTCGGATGGCACTCAAGATGGCAGGACTCTCCCCGAGTGATATCGATGTGATCGAGCTTCATGACTGTTTCACACCGGCTGAAGCGATTGCTCTCGAGGCCATGGGCTTCTATGACTGGGGAACAGCCGCCAAAGCGTCTGATGATGGTGACACCGATATAGATGGAACGTACCCGACTAACATCTCAGGTGGGCTTATCGGCAAAGGTCACCCGGTTGGTGCAACAGGCGCAGCACAGGTTCATGCGATCTGCGAGCAGTTGAGAGGCGAGATGCCGCAGGGCATGCAGGTTGATGGCCCAGAGATTGGTATGACAGATACACTTGGTGGAGACTTCGGAACGATTGCTCATATCGTACTCAGTCTTTCGAAGAGGAGGAAGTAACATGGCTGAATATATACTGACCGCAGAGGATTACTACAACGGACTGAGAGAAAATAAGCTCATGGGGCTAAAATGCAAGAGTTGTGGTGCTGTGACCTGTCCTCCGATGAAGGTCTGCGATACATGTGGCAGTGAGGATCTTGAGGTTGTGCAGCTCAGTGGAAAGGGAACGCTCAGGACATTTACCGTGAGTAGAGTTCCACCTGAAGGGTTTGAGGCACCATACTGCCCATGCATCGTCGAGACCGATGAGGGCCCATGGGTTCCGGGCAGGCTCAATGTTGATGCAGACGCTGCAACACAGGATCTCATTGGTAAGAGAGTTACGGCAACCCACTATGTCCTACCAGCAGACAAGTACTCGGCAGGCGAGATGGTCTCTGCACTCTGGAGTCTTGAGGAGTGAACCCCTCTTTTATTTTTTTAAGAGGAGGTGAAATAAATGGTGGATTTTGAGAATATTTTATATGAGAAGGCAGATGGTGTTGCAACGATAACGTTAAACCGTCCAAAGGCGTTGAACGCGCTGAACACTGCTGTCATGACCGATGTAAGAGCGGCAATGCAGGACGCAGAGGCGGACGAATCGATCAGGGTAGTTGTGCTGACAGGTACAGGCGGTAAGGCATTCTGCGCAGGCGCTGATATCCCGGAGTTACAATCAAAAAGCCCGATCGAGGCTCGCAACTGGTCGATGTGGCTTCAGATGATAACCCGGGAGATGGAAGCCATGCAGACCCCGATCATCGCAAAGATCAATGGGTTCTGTCTTGGAGGCGGTCTTGAGGTTGCGATGGCGTGTGATTTCAGGATTGCATCCGATAAGTCAACGTTCGGCCAGCCTGAGATCAATCTCGGTGTAATACCTGGTGCTGGCGGTACGCAGCGATTGACAAGGCTCGTTGGTAAGACGAAGTCACTTGAGATCAATATGCTCGGTCAGGGAGCACTCTTTGATGCAGCAGAGGCAGCAAGGCTGAACCTCATAAACTGTGTCGTGCCTGTTGATGAACTTGATGCAAAGGTTGATGAGTACATCAAGAAGCTCAAAGGCCTGAGTGCTGCCACGGTAGGGATCATCAAGCTTGCCGTGAACAAAGGAATCGAGATGGATCTGGATCGCGCGCTATACTACGAGGCTGAGTGCTTCGGAACCGCAGCTTCAACAGAAGACTTCAAAGAAGGGACATCAGCATTCCTCGAGAAGCGGAAGCCCGACTTCAAGGGTAAGTAAGCTTTCTCTTCTTTATTTTTTGATTCAGTAAATGTTAATGAACGAATGAGATCAAAGGAGGCATAAGGTATGGAAAAATTTCCCTGGTGGAACGAGAAGCAGATAAAGCTTTCAGATGAGATCGATAGTTTTGTCGATGAGATAAGACCAGAAGCAGAGCGAGCATGGTGGAAGCGTGAGTATCCACACGGCATCATGAAAAAGATTGGTGAGAAAGGCTATCTTGGTGTGGATATCCCTGAGAAGTATGGTGGGATGGGGGCTGGATTGACGGCAGCATGCATCGTCACCGAAGCCTTAAGTAGACTCCCAACGATCGGGCTTACATATCTTGTAAGTTCGCTTGGAGGTAATCACCAGCTCCACGTCTATGGGACAGAGGAGCAGAAGGCGAAGTGGTTCCCTGATATAGCGAAGGGTCAGATAGGTGCGGTATGCATCACAGAACCATTTGTTGGGTCAGATGCAGCAGCAACGGCAACCATCGCCGTGAAGGAAGGCGATCACTACATAATCAGCGGGAAGAAACGATTTGCGACAAATGCCGGTGTGGCGGATCGGTACATGGTCTATGCAAGGACGAGCGACGACCCACAGGATAGGAAGAGATACAAACATCTATCTGCCTTCCTGGTCACGAAGGGCATGCCGGGTTTCAAGCTTGAGAAGATAAATGATCTGATCGGGTTTGATACAACCCCCAATGGTGTCCTGAGCCTGAATAATGTCGAGGTTCCCGAAGCGAATATGGTCGGAAACATCGGTGATGGCTGGATGGCGATGATGTCAGGCTTAAACTATGAGCGGACGATAGGATCATGCATGCTTGTCGGAATGCTGGGGGAAGCTATCAAACAGCCTGTCTGGTATATGAACAGGCGCGTCCAGTTCGGACAGGTTACGGCCGACCTCCCGACAAACCAGTTCAAACTATCTGATATCATCACAAACTTTAAGCTTTCAAGGCTGATGCTGTATCATGTCGCAAACCTGATCGATATGGGCAAGGAGCCTGCATCAGAGAGTGCTATTCTAAAAAACTTTGCTTCAGATGCGCTCGTGAAATCTGCTACAGAGGCGATCCAGCTCATGGGAGGAGATGGTCTAACGAAGTTCTACGGTGTTGAATGGCTACTGCGGGATGCAAAGGTACATCAGATCACGATGGGCACGAACGAGATCATGAAGATGCTGATATACCGCGCTGGCCTTAGAGATATGAAAGATTATTTAGAGGTCAATTACAAGCGGGTAATGGATGAGGAGCTTGGTGTAGCGATCTCGACACCGAGAACAGGCAAAAGAACGGATTTGGATGAGAAGAAACTTATTGAGCTTCTTTGCGAAGACTACAGATCCAATCCAGGGCTTCACATGGCTACGAGTGACATAAAAGATGAATTCGATGTCGATGACGAGAAGCTGAATGAGATACTCCTCTCCTTAGAAGAAAAAGACCTTGTTGACCTTTATAAAGATAAAAAAGGCAGGATAAAGCTTGCAAAGGCAACATACAAAGCACTGCTGGAAGAGCACCCTGCGGAGTATTACAGCTGGTTCCCGGCATGGTACAGAGAGGAGGACAAGTTTTAGTATGGATCTAATCGAAGCGATAAAAGGGCGAAGAAGCATCAGGAACTATACG
The DNA here is from genome assembly GCA_026134025.1 of Candidatus Syntropharchaeum sp. Classification (GTDB taxonomy): domain Archaea; phylum Halobacteriota; class Syntropharchaeia; order Syntropharchaeales; family Syntropharchaeaceae; genus Syntropharchaeum. Next base: position 65,025 of record JAOQII010000002.1, on the reverse strand, counting down.
GATGAACCTGTCACAGATGACGATCTTGCGTTCATCTTTGAGGCTGCACGCTGGGCCCCCTCGTGGGCAAATACGCAGTGCTGGGAGTTTATCGTTGTGAAAGATCCTGAAACCAAGGAGAAGCTTGCAGCGACCCTGACGACAAAGAACCCGGCGAAGAAAGCCTTCACGCAGGCACCGATCGTTCTTGTAGCGTGTGCTGTTAAGGGTAAATCTGGTTACTATGATGGCAATCCAGCAACAGACAGAGGCGATAACTGGCTAATGTTTGATACAGCCATTGCTATCCATAACCTGATGCTCGCCGCCCACTCGATCGGACTTGGGACGGTTCATGTCGGGTTATTCGACTTCAAGGCGGCTGAGAGGGTGCTGGATCTCCCGGATGAATACACCGTGGTGGAGTTGATACCGCTCGGACATCCTGCAAAGGAGGGGAAAGCACCGCCAAGAAGAGAAGTTACAGCGTTCGTATCCTACGAAAAATTAGGAAATAGAGGAGAAGCGTAATCTTTAAGGATTATGCTCTTTTTTTATTTTTACGACTCATATATTTTAACCTTTCACCAGATCAGACCCATTTTCCGTGCATAATCTCTTATCTTAACATTTTTCTCTATTATCTGATATAACGGCATGATATTCACCCCCCAATTCGTAATCTCTTTGATATAAGCATCGATCGTCCCGATATCTGCCCAGTAGAGCGATGCCCCATCGAACTTCGAGATTTTATCCTGCTGGAGACCTACATCGTATCCATAAAGCCTACCTTCCCCTGCAAGCTTCGTTAAAACAACATCAGCCTCCCTCCACTTTTCATCGCCGTAAGAGCTGTCGATCGCTTCGATCTCATCATGAATCCCATAAGAGTAGATCGTGATTCCCGTGTTGATGAGTGCTCTTCCCCCAATAACAAGCTTCTCATCCCATTCGGGTGTTCTGGGTTGCGGCTTCTCGATGAACCGTTTGATCTGGTATAACCCTCCATCAACTTCCCGGGAATCTGCATCTATCACGCCAAACCTGTATGCTTCCTTCTCAAGGATTGGATATAGAATCACGGTGCAGATTGGCTTATCAACCTTTTCCTGTATTCTCATGTGCCTCTCAACAGCAGGTCTCAGGAAGAAGTTGAACCAGATATCGCCGCTCATAAGAATCACAGGATCATCCTGATCGAGATTGAGCTTTCCAAAAGCGTTAAATGCGTTTGCAAGCGCCCCCCCTGTATCTCGTCGCTTCTTTTCAAATATCCCAACGATCGATGGTTTTTCAGTATTGCCACCACATATCGCATTGAACCAGCCAGCCAGGTCATCGGCGACAACAGCATGAACCTCATCGATGCCTGAAGCTCTCAACATGCTCAAAGGCTCTGCAAGAAGCGATGTCTCTCGCCATACTCCCCAGAATGCGGACAACCGTTCAGTATCAGGTATCCTGGATAACGCTTCTTTGAGTGCAGGGTACGACGCTGTCAAAAAATCTCCCTCAACTACTTTATGCTCAAGTCCTCTGACAAGATCTCTTGAATATCTCATTTGAAAGCTCTCTATTTTTCTCTTTACCAGTACCTCAACCTTGCGCTCGATGTTTTCATAGTTATCCTCGCCCTCTTCAATAATCTTGATCACAGCTTTACAGGTAAAGGGAATCGCCTCAAGTATTCCAAAACAGGAGATTCCTTCCAGTATCTTCACATCCTCTTCATGGGTGATCTCCATCAAAGTTTCAAAAACCGCTCGCTGTAGTTCTTCTGCGATTTTAGCTCGATCACCAAGCTGTATGGGCATTGGAAGAAAGATCTTTGTTAGCGCGGCTTTCGTGATCGTGGAGAGACGCATCCCCCAACCACCTATGAACATCCCAACAGGCGGTATGCTTCGCTTCATCAATTCACCTGTCAGATATCGCTCAACGTACATTATATATATATCCACTGTGAAGATAAGATCAAGAAAATGGGGTGCATAAATCTTGTTTAAAGTAGGCGAGGCATTGATGGGTGAGGGCGAAGAGCTTGCACATATCGATCTTGTAATAGGAAGCAAAAGCGGTCCGGTCGGTACAGCGTTTACGAATGGTATGACACAGCTCTCGGCAGGTCACACACCGCTCTTTGCTGTGATCAGACCAAACCTCCCGGTGAAGCCATCCACGCTGATCGTCCCAAAGGTGACGGTCAAGAACCTTGATCAGGCATCAAAGATCTTTGGTCCGGCTCAGACAGGTGTTGCAAAGGCGATTGCAGATGCGATGGATGAGGGAATAATCCAGAAGGAGGAGGCAGAGGATCAGGTGATTATTGCGAGCGTATTTATTCATCCAGAGGCTAAAGATTACAATAAGATCTATCGGTACAACTATGGTGCGACGAAACTTGCATTGAAGCGTGCTCTGAGCGGTTTTCCTGATGCCGATAAGGTGCTGTATGAGAAGGATCGTTCAACCCATCCTGTTATGGGATTCAGGGTTACAAAGCTATGGGATCCACCATATCTCCAGATCGCTCTGGACGTACCTGATTGGAACTTGACATCCAGGGTACTTGCCCAGGTGCCAAAGAACGATCACTTAATCATCGAGGCAGGAACGCCATTGATAAAGCGATACGGTCTCGATATTGTTGCCCGCATCCGTGAGATAAAACCCGATGCGTTTATCGTTGCAGATTTAAAGACCTTGGATACTGGAAATCTGGAGGCCAGGATGGCTTCTGACGTTACCGCAGATGCTGTCGTGATTTCGGGGCTTGCACCGATCGAGACGATCGATAAGGCTATAGAGGAAGCAAAAAAGACTGGGATCTATGCTGCTATTGATATGCTCAATGTGGAGAAACCTCTTGATGTCTTGAAGCGGTTAAAGACACTTCCCGAAGTTGTCGAACTCCACCGTGCGATCGATGTTGAACTCTATGGTGAAGGCTCTACCGAAGCCTGGGGAAACATCAAAGCGATAAAGGAGCTTGGAAAGATCCTGGTTGGGGTTGCAGGGGGAATAACAGAGGATACGGTTGAACTCGCACTGGAGAATGGGGCAGATATTCTTATCGTTGGACGTGCGATAACGAAGAGCAAGGATGTCGAGGCAGCCTGTCGCAGGTTCCTCAAAGCCCTGAATAAAGAAGAGATAGATCAACGCAGGGTGATGACCGATTTCTGAAACTTTTCCACTGCCTTTTGTTTTTATCAATGCCGCGATGAGCGCAGATGGTAAGATCTCGACAAAAGAGCGAGTTCAGGTCAGAATCAGCGGTGAAGAGGATTTTAGACGTGTGGATGAGCTTAAATGCACTGCTGATGCGATCATGGTCGGGGTTGGAACCATTCTTGCAGATGATCCGTCCCTCACCGTGAAGGCAAAAGGTTATCCAAATCCTGTGAGGGTCGTTGTAGATAGCCTCGCCAGAACACCGCCTGATGCTGAGATCCTCAATAAAGGAGAGGGTAAACGTATCATCCTGGTCTCAGAGAATGCCCCACTTGAGCGTATAAATGCTTTATCTGAGAATGCAGAGATCGTAATTGTTGGAACCGAGCGAGTTGATCTAAGAGCAGGGCTCATCGAACTAAAAAGGCAGGGTTTGAACCGTCTGATGGTCGAGGGTGGCGGTACGCTTAACTGGTCGCTCTTGAAGGAGGGGCTCGTCGATGAAATATATACATTCATCGGAAATCTCGTAATTGGCGGAAAGAACGCCCCAACGCTCGTTGATGGCGATGGCTTCTCGAAGGATGATCGATTCATGCCACTCGAACTCATAGATCTTGAACGGGTTGGAGATGGGGTGCTTCTTCGATGGAGAGCCGAAAAGGTTTAAACCTTGAGTTACATCTATGATTAGATCTGAGGTGATGAACTGGTAGAAGAAACTGGTGAAGTAATACGGGTCAGGACACCGCGAAAGGATAAGGGCGAGATCCTTGGAGTCGTTGAGAGCATGCTCGGCTCAAGCAGGATCAGAGTTCGATGCCTTGACGGTAAGACGAGGATGGGACGGATCATCGGAAAGATGAAGAAGAAAGTCTGGGTGCGCGAAGGTGATATTGTTATCGTGATACCATGGGACTTTCAGGATGAGAAGGCAGAGGTTGTCTGGAGGTACACACATCCACAGGTTGAATGGCTGAGGAAAAGAGGGTACCTTAAAGGTGCTTAAAAGTCAGGTGACAGATGACCGATAAAATCTTCAGAAAGATCGAAGCAGAGATCTCAAAACTCCATATACGGGATCAGGGGGTAGAAGATTTCAAAGTAGAGGAGGATGTCTTTGATAAACCAACACTTGAAGCCCTCTACAGGCTTGTGAATAAAGGCTTCATCACAGCGATGGGCGGCTCGATCAGCACAGGTAAAGAGGCGAACGTCTTCTATGCGCTTGGCGAGGCCGAAAGAGGACTTGCCATAAAGATCTACCGTATCACAACATCAAACTTCAAGGCGATGACGGATTATCTCCTGGGAGATCCACGATTTGCAAATATCAGGCATTCTAAAAAGTCTATTGTCTTTGAATGGACTAAAAAAGAGTTCAAGAATTTGATGCGGGCGCAAGAAGTCGGCGTGAGAGTTCCTGAGCCGATTGTTTCAGAGCGAAATATCCTGATAATGGAATTTATCGGCAAAGGTGAAATGCATGCACCAAGATTGAAAGATGTGGGTGATCAGCTTGAAGATCCTGCTTCATTCTTCGAGATTGTGATCGATTATACCGCGAAGCTCTATCAGAAAGCCTCACTCGTTCATGCAGATCTCTCTGAGTTCAATATCCTTGTTGAAGGAGGGGATGGAACGGATGCGATGCCTGTTTTTATCGATATAGGGCAGGGTGTGACACTGGATCACCCGAACGCAGAAGAATTCCTGAAGCGGGATGTTCATAATATCTGCAGATATTTCAAGAAATTTGGCGTAAATTGCGAAGAAGAGGCAATTTTAGAGCGGGTGAGAGGGAAAGCATAGGGATATTCACGTCCCCAGATCCCAGGATGATAAATATGCTCGCTGTTCTGAGGTGAGCTTCTCGATCGTAATCCCCATCGCCTCGAGCTTGAGTTCTGCAACCCGTTCATCGATCTCGATCGGTACACCATAGACTTTTCTTCCAAGTCCCTCTGCCTTTGCGATGTACTCAACAGCGAGCGCCTGATTTGCAAAGGACATATCCATCACATCAGGAGGATGTCCGTATGCTGCTGCCAGATTTATGAGCCGTCCCCCACTCAAGAGATAAATTCGCCTTCCATCAGCCATTTTATACTCATCGATCTCCTCTTTGACCTGTTCTTTAGAGACCGCGAGTGACTCAAGATCCTTTGTCGAGATCTCGACATTGAAGTGGCCTGAGTTTGCAAGAACCACCTGATCCTGCATAAGCTCGATGTGTTCACCCCTTATAACCGATGTATTCCCTGTGACCGTGATGAATATCTCTCCAATCTTTGCAGCATCGCGCATCGACATCACCTGGTATCCATCCATCGCAGCCTCAAGGGCTTTTCTCGGACTGACCTCTACCACGATCACGTTTGCACCAATCCCCCTGGCGCGCATCGCAACACCTCTGCCACACCAGCCATACCCGACAACCACGACCTTCTTGCCTGCAAAGAGGAGGTTGGTTGCGTTCATGATCCCATGAAGTGTCGATTGTCCGGTCCCATACCGATTATCGAACATCATCTTCGTCTCAGCATCATTAACCGCGATCACAGGAAAACCGAGTTTTTCAGATTTCTCAAGTGCCCTCAGTCGGATGACTCCGGTCGTTGTCTCCTCACACCCTCCTCTGATCGAGTGCAGCCAGTCAGGATGAAGTTCATGGATGCGTGCAATCGTATCAGCCCCGTCATCCAGTACAATATCAGGTCTGATCTCAAGTGCGGCATCAAGACAGTCATAATACGCCTCTGCATTCTCCCGAAACGCATAGACCCAGATACCCTCACGAGCGAGTGCAGCCGCGACATCATCCTGCGTGCTCAACGGATTCGATCCTGCAAGTGCGATCTCTGCACCCCCGGCTTTAAGCGTCTTTATGAGGTTTGCCGTCTCGACCGTGACATGCAAGCATGCCGCGATCTTAATGCCCTCAAGTGGCTTCTCCTCTTCGAACCTCGTCTTTATGAGTTCAAGGACCGGCATGTGGCGCCTCGCCCACTCGATCCGATCATTACCAGTATCTGCAAGCTCTATATCTTTAACCCAAGCATCTTTCATCGAAATCGCCTATCTAATTTCAGCTATGGTAGTTTATAAGGGTTGGGAGTGGTTCAAGAAATATCTCTATTTTAGACGCAACCAAAACCCTTAATAAATCTAACTACAATAATATTTTATGCCTCTTAATGAAAAAATATATCATTGTATATATTTAATATCCTTAATTATGCTAATTTTTATTATATGCTCGGGCGAGCCGGCCCTTGCAAGAGGCGTAAAGGTGCTCGTGGTGGAGGAGGGTGAGACGATGACGATCGAGGCTGACGATCTCTTTATAGGCGAGAATATAACTATCGAGCCTGATGCGACGCTCATATTGAAGAACACAAGCATAAGACGGTGGAAAAATGATAGTACAGCGATTTTGATGGAGACCAACGCTACACTCATCGTGTCCTCATCGGTGGTAAATGCATCAACGATCACAGGATCTTCGATGAAAGCGATCCAGATCACGAATTCAAGCATAACTGCAAACGAGATCCAGATTCAGGCCACTGAGATACGATCTGTATCATCAACGATCGACGCGACCAACCTTACAGGGGAAGGAAGAGTTGTGGAGTTTGATGACGCTGGCGTTCAAGCAGATAACGTAAATTTAGCTTCTGTATTTATGAACCTTGAGGGTTCTGAGATCATATCTTCAAAGATCGATTTCATCTGTCTTGAGTACCTGAATATCAATGATGTGACGCTGACTGGAGACGTCACAATTGGGAGTATCTTTTCTGGTGGTGATCCATTGATCCAGATCAGCGATGCGTATCTCGACTGGTCAAACCTGACCGTACTTGGAGATCCAGTAATTCCAGTCTACAACACCCTCGAAGTCGTGGTTAAAAATGCCACGCACGAATCTGTAGAGGGAAGAGAGGTTCTGATACTTGATGAGAATGATAACATAATAGGAGACTCAACCACCGATAAAAACGGATCTGTGAGCTTTAATCTACTTGCAACAACCATATACGCAGATTCCGTGCCTCCAACCTTCCTGAACTACACAGTAGAGACGGTTGGAAACTCAACATCCCCCTGTAGCCTGACGATGACCTCTCCTTTATCGATCACACTCCTGGAAAAACCCCTATCGATAGAACCTGCCAACATCTCAAGACCCACGGTCATTGAGACTTTTGACCGGTGGGAGAGCATCGAGAATGAAACCTCCAATGAGTCCAGCAGATCAGATAGGCCAGAGGATAACGCCACAGGAGATTTCACAAGACGCGCGATGGGTTTCTTTTTAACAAAATCGTTTATAGTGATGGGGGCCATGATAGGGGGCATACTCGGGACGATTGCGCTTGTTATAAAGCGATTCAAAGGTGGTTAAATGGAGTTTTTCGTTTCTATACTGATTCTTATCCTATATACTGTTCTTATAGGGCTTATCCTGATCTACATCTCGACACTCATCGGTACGGCGCTCATGCTGATCATACCACTAATCGGGGTCTTGATCATACCTGAGCATATGGCTGAGTTTCTCTCTTTCAAACTCTTTACATGTATGGATGGCATGATTGCGGTGCACAATATCCACGTACTACTTGCTGTATGGGCTGCGTTCTTGGCTATCGTTCTGTATACCGAGTTCTTGAGCTGGTATATGAGCTATATACGTCAGGAAGACAATATCAAGGACACTACAGAGCCGGTTTATTCGCTGGATGATGCGTCCTCTCCCATAAAATTGAAAGCAGAGAACGTTATGGGTAGTTTCAGTGATGATGAGGTGGTTGAACTCAATGAGATGAAAGAGATGGTGGCTAACTGGAAGAACTGGAAAGGTAAAATATCCGCGGCTGATGAAGATATAACCCCAGAGAAGGGTAACGAAATCATTTATACTATGGAGAACAATATTAAATAGTTATGTGAGGGGGGTTTAGATGAATATTATAACTTCATTACTATTCTTTCTCGTGTACGCGGTTATGGTAGCACTGATAATCACCTATATTTCATCTCGTGTTGGTGCTGCTTTGATGTTCTTTATACCGATTATAGGTATCATCACAATACCTGAACAGAGCCTTAAGTTCTTCTCCTTTGAACTTTTCGCGGGCGTAAATGGTGCGATATCGATATGTAATATCCATGTACTCCTTGCGGTATGGGCTGGGTTCTTATCCGTCATTGTGTACACCGAGTTCCTGAGCTGGTATCTTGAGTACACAGGTAGAATCGACGAAGAAGGGGAAAATACTGAAAATGAAGAATAATAACTAAATAGAATAAAATATATCTTTAGACACCAAAGAAACTTTTTATAACATCTCAAACAATTAAATGGTGAGTTTAAAAGGGGGGAAAATGGCAGCGACAGATAGAACATTCAAGACCGCGGTAAAGAATAATCCACATCTTGGAGAATACCTGAAGCGCTGGAAGGCGAATAAGAAGAAATTACCAGAATTTATGGTTCAGGTTGGCAGAGATATCTCAAAAGAGGCACTCAACATCATCTATCCGGTCGGCGATCCTATATTCATCCACGTTTATCTGGATGATGCAGAAGGAGTGATAAAATATCACGCGATCGAACCCGTTCTAAATGATGTCGAAAAAACAAAATATGATAGAGTGCTTGAGATCGTTCTTGAAAAGGCTCCTTATGAACCCGTCCCTGAGAAAGAGGAGGAATTGCGAGAGGTAATAAATAAACTCTTACGTGAGTCCGTGATAGTAACGGATGAAGCAGAAGAAGAAACAGATGAGAAGAAGCGGAAGTTCAATTTCGTTAAACAAAAGAAGGTCAGGATGACCGGGCTTGAATACGATCATATCAGGTACTTCATCGAGCGTGATATCATCGGGAGTGGAGTCATAGAGCCGCTGATTCGTGATCCATATATCGAAGACATACATTCGATCGGTACAGGGTATATCCATATCATCCACAAGATCTTCGATATGACCCGAACAAATGTTAGATTCAAAGATGACCTCGAGCTTACAAGATTTCTGCGCGGGATGTGCGAGCGGATTGGGCGACCCGTATCAGAGGCACATCCGATCGTTGACGGCGCGCTTCCCGATGGTTCAAGACTGAACGCGATATACTCGAACGATGTGAGCAGGCGCGGTTCAAGCTTCACGATCAGAAAGTTCTCTTCAACACCTATAAGTATCGTTCAGCTCGTTGGGTGGGGTACGCTGAGTGCAGAGGCTGCAGGCTATCTATGGCTCTGTCTTGAGAATGGTATGAGTATATTTGTCTGCGGTGAGACCGCATCGGGTAAAACAACCGCACTGAACGCAATGCTTCCGTTTATCCTGCCTCAATCAAAGATATTCACAGCAGAGGATACAGCAGAGGTACTTCCACCGCATGATATCTGGCAGCAGTTGATAACCCGTGATGAGGGACCTGAAGACTCACGGGTAACCCTCTTCGATCTCCTGAAAGCAGCTTTGAGGTCAAGACCCAACTACATCATCGTGGGCGAGATTCGGGGTGCAGAAGGCGCTGTCGCATTCCAGGCAATGCAGACAGGACATCCAGTGCTCGCCACATTCCATGCCTCATCTGTGGGAAAGATGATCCAGCGTTTCACAGGTGATCCAATCAACGTTCCGATCACGTTCATCGATAATCTCAACATCGCTCTCATCCAGCAGGCGGTTTACCGAAAGGGAAAGTTCCTGAGAAGGTGCACGTCCATCGATGAGATCGAGGGGTATTATGCAGACGCAGGTGGAGTTGTAACAAGGGCGGTATTCCAGTGGGATCCGGGAATGGACAGACACTTTTTCAGGGGAATGAATAACTCATACATTCTTGAACAGAAAATCGCAGAAACGCTCGGTTACGAGGATAAGCGTAAGATATATGAAGATATGATGTATCGGGCAAGGATAATCGAACGAATGCTCGAACTTGGTATAACAGATTATTATCAGGTGAACCAGATCTTTGTTGACTTCTACCGCAAAGGTCCAGAATCGATTCCGTTCAATATATAATTGGTGATAAAAAGTATGCCAGGCACAATGGATTGCTTTGATATGCCAGTGGATCGGTATATCAAGCGATTTGCTGCACCCATCATCCTGATGAGCTTCACATTTGCGGCTGTTGTGCTCCTGCTTTTTCCTGATGTATTTGGTGAAGGAATATTCAGGATGGTCATCTATTTGATCCCGCTCTTTGGCGCCCTGGTCGCTGTCGCCTATCCGAAGATGGCGGTCGATAAGAAGCGGGCAGACATCAACAACAACATGCACTACTTCATAACTCACATGGGCGTTTTAGCAACCTCTGATCTCACACTGACAGGTATATTTGAGCTTCTTCGCAAGAAAAAAGAGGAATACGGGGCGCTTGCAGACGAGATCAGTAAGATCTTCCTGATGGTCGATACATGGCATTTAAGCATGTCAGAGGCGTGCAGGTTTGTCGGCAGAAGAACTCCTTCACTTCTTCTCTCAGACTTTCTCGATCGATTGGCACACGCGATGGATGCAGGTGAGGCGATGGATGTTTTCCTGACGAGTGAGCAGGAGGTTGTGATGAAGCAGTATGACGTTGTATACAGAGGACAGCTCTACCAGATCGAGCTGATGAAAGAGATGTACCTATCTATGGTGATGGCGCTGATATTTATGGCATCGTTCGCGATCATAATGCCTCTTATAACCGGTGTCGATCCGGCACAGATGATCACGATGACGGTCTTCATGTTCATATTCATGGAAGCGGTTCTGGTCTTCTTTGTCAATACAAAGACCCCTCATGAGAAACTCTGGCACACGGTCAATCTGGAGACAGAGAGGGAGCAAAAGATAAAGCGAACAATTCCTGTCGCAATCACAGGATGCCTTCTAATGCTGATTTTAATTCTTCTCCTGCAACTCGATCTTCCACTACAGCTCAAGGCTGCGATTATCTTCACGCCGCTCATACTCATAGGTCATGTGATCAAAAAGGCAGAGGCGGATATAAAGCGTAGGGATGATAACTTTGCATCCTTCATCCGTTCACTGGGTGCGTCTGCTGCTGCAAGAGGGGGGATCGTGGATGTTGCGCTCAAAGATCTGAGGGCACATGATTTTGGGGCATTAACTCAGGACGTCAACAACCTCTATCAGCGGCTGGCGATTCGTGTCAACAAGATGCGCTCATGGTATCACTTTGCAGCAGAGACCGGAAGCAGCCTGATTCAGCGTTTCTCTGATATGTTCATCGAGTCGATCGATGTTGGTGGCAAGGCAGATTCCGCAGGTAATATCATCTCAAATAACTTCATACATATCATGGGGTTGAGGACACAGCGATACCAGACAGGAAGCAGTCTTGTGGGTGTGATGTACGGTCTCACGGCGGGTGTTGCGGTCACACTCTATCTATCGCTTGGAATCGTTGGGACGATGCAGGACCTATTCTCATCAACATCACTTCCCCAGGAGGTTGTTGGCGGCATGCTCCAGGAGACGCTTGATCCCACGATACTGAATGTTCTCCTCCTGGTGATTCTCGTAGGACACTCATTCGCATCTGCTATCATGATCAAACTTGTTGAAGGGGGGAGCCTCAAAGGTGCAACACTGCACTTTGTTATAATGATGTGGATCGGTGCGATGAGTTCGGTTCTCACGCTGAAAGGTACAGCATCGATGATAGGTGGATTTGGGGCCATGGAGGGGATAACCTGATCATAAAGGCGGATGGACGTGTGATCGCAGAAAACGTTGAGTGTGCAGACAGTTACCTCAGAAAGGTGAGAGGGTTGATGTTAAGGCGTACGTTCAAGGATACGGCACTCGTTTTTCCGTTCAAAAAGGAAACAGTTGTCAGGATCCACATGTTATTCGTTTTCTTTCCGATCGATCTGCTATTTCTGAATAAATCACTCCAAATCCTGGATCTCGCAACCCTGAAACCCTTTATCGGATACAGATCATCGAAGGTACCGGTCTCGTTTGTAATTGAACTACCAGCAGGGATAATTGAGCGGGCAGATCTGAAGAAAGGAGAGAGAATCGTTCTTACATATTTACCTCAATCAGACCACCATCGAGCACGTCCCGCTCTGTAACCCTGACCTCACGTGTTACATTCCCGACCTCAATTGTGTACGGACCTGTTGGCGCGGTATCGAACTGAGTCTCGCCCTCAATCGGTCCTTCGGTCGAGTATGGAAGTGTGAAATGAAACTTACCATCGTCAGCAAGCGTTGCGGGTTGTGTGTAGTTGAAGGTTCTGCCCTGGTTCGTTAAGACCTCAACCGTGACGGTGGCAAATGTCTCATTCAAGCCAGGAGAAGGAGTTACAACAAGGTCTGCGCCCTTAACGTACTCAAAGATCTTGACAAACCTGATGGGGTCGTCACCTATCGTTATCGGCATCATGCTCTTTGACTCATGGATCAATCGATAGTTCTTGAGCGGCTCAATCCTCTCAATCCACGTTCCATCCAGGATGTGTAATCGTGCTTCCATCGTTGAGTAGTACTTCTCTGTGAGCACGGTCTCATATTGCCCCTTTTCGTTTAATATCCTCCCATAATAGCCACCAGTATCATCTGCCCAGACCGTCATCGCTCCGAATTTGTTGTAGAAGGAGTTCCACGCATCTGCCATCATGAAGTCAGAGATGACATATCTTCCACCGAGTGCGTCCATCACCTCGTTTGCTACTGTTTCATTTCTTGTGATGAAGAAGACACATGCTCCAGGTCTATCTCCCTGATGTGGACCTCCGATCCCGGCCTGGAACGGGTTTGCGATCGGGATCCTGTGGGCGATTCTCGTGATCCAGTGCCCGTAATCCCACCATGACATGACGCCGTATGCACTCGATGGATATGGATAGTCTTCTCCCCGCGGGATATCCGGATAGAGCGTGTAATAATTAAAACTATCGGTTGCAAAGTCGGGTGTATTTTCACGCATCCATGTGAGAGATTCATACCAGTCTGTCTGTGGACCACCTGTATATCTGGCGCTATCAAGTGCGCCTGTTCTGGGCGTGAAGATCGGTGGGTAGAAGATAACGACAAAGATGATTACAAGGATGAGGATGATGTCAAGGTTAATGTACTTCTTCAAGCTTGCAAACCTATTGTCCTTATGCTCATGCCGCTTCTTTGCATCTGCTTTTACAGGTTCGTGCTTCTGTGATCCCAGACCAAACTCAATGAACTTCCATGAAATGAATCCTGTGAGTATCGCAACATTGATCGCATAGTATGCGGCAAACCTGTTCTGACCAAGCGATGCATAGAGCATCAGAGCACTCCACGTGATCAAGAGCAGTTCCTCTCCTTTTCCATCTTTAAAAAGGAGGTTGTATACAATCCAGGCATACGCAATGAACGCGATGAAGAATGGTGTTGTAAACCAGACCCATGCTTCACTCTGTGAAATGGAAGGATCAAAGACCGTCATTGGATGAACCTCGGCAACCGTGAGCGCACCTGCTTTGGGTGAGAAGACATTGAACATCGCCATCATCGAGTGATATAGATCAGGTGCGATGATACTGAAAGCAAAAAGACCAGTTCCTGCAAGGACGATGAGTACAAAAGGATATGCAGCCCGTTCAATTTCTTTCACTCGCAATAGATGTGAGATTCCAGCAAGAATCGCCACCCCGAGAATCGATGCTGAGAGCGCTGCAACGGTTCTTATATCGATCGTTGATGGATGAATATAAGGCAGGATCATCAAAATTGCAATCATGAATGCAGGAATTGAGATTAAAAGAAGCCATGCAAGATCCTTTCCCTTCATATGATCAATTACCGCCTGAAGCAGCAGATAGACGAGAATCACAAAGACCGAGAGCACACCACCCTTCCATGCAAGTATATATGAGCCGAGCATGATCCCTGTAAGAATTGAGTAGAAGATCGGCTTTTTGAGATGATTAAGGTCTTTATTCAGGATGTGATCCAGTGTTACGCGATCCTGTGCAGACTTTACAGCGATCACAAAGAACGCAATCACCCACGTTGCAAAAAGCGTCTCCATCACGTGGTGATCTGTAAATCCGAGAAGTGAACGTGAGAGAAACTGCCCTGGCAGAACAGCGATGAGTGCGGCTGACAGGATACCAACATTCCTGTTGTATATCTCCTTTCCGATGATATAGACCGGTATAACGGTGAGTGCACCAAGCACGGCAGGATAATAGGCACCTATAAACTCCATGAGTTCATGTGATGGTGAGCCAAGCCCTGCCACCCATATGATGAATGCAAGTATCTGATCAAAAAGGAAGGCAAACGGATGATATTGACCATGTGGAAAATATGTATAGGCATCAAAGTTGATGCGGTGTGGAAAGTGTGTAAGCGTATTTTCAACGATCCGCATATTATACCATGGATCATTCCCGCCAAACTTGACAAAACTACCGCCAAAAACATCTGCTTTTGGGAGACACCGTATATAAAACGCAATGCCAGTGATTATCGCAACAAGTATGCCATAGATGGACGTTATCACCGTATCCTGATCTTTGAACGGATTTTGCAACTTCAAAAGACCTCACTCCGTCTTTTTACATGTAACGAGTATGCTATTTCTTTATATAAAATTTATCTTTGATACGATCTCAAGATTCTCCATAGCTTATCCCCAAAAAAATCAATAAATTTATATAATAGTTACATTAAATGGTAGCCATATATGATACTATCAAAGTATGCCTCTGATTCTACGCGTAAGGTATCATTTAGAGGTGAAAAAGAGAACAAATATACAGGGAGGTGAAATAAAATGAAGAAGATCGGAAAGATGTCAGTCATATTTATGGCTGTAATATTCTCAATTTGGGCTGTGAATTCGGTTATGGCGGACGAAACCCAGGACTTTGGCGGGTGTGAAGGCTGTCATCCAGAGATTGCAGCAAACTTTGCAACATCACTCCACTATACGGGTGCAGGGATGAAGGGAGAGTACGAGAAATACGCAGCAGAGCATTTTGGCATCGATATGGACGAATATTATGCAGAGTGGAACTGTTCCAAGTGTCACGCCACAACCTGCGAGAAGTGTCATGAAGGTGGACATGGTGGAGAGATAACGATCGATACCTGTGATCAGTGTCATTTCAAGAAGCAAACCGCGACGTTTATCGGTGATATGCCGGTACACAAGAGCAAAGCCCCTCATGCAGACATCCACTATGAGAAAGGGCTTACCTGTATAGATTGTCATACAGCCACGGAATTACACGGTGATGGGAACGTGTACACGAGCCAGCTTGAAGCAGTCACGACGACGTGTGAAGATTGTCACGTAAGTCCAGGAAAGACTGTCAAGGACATGCCCGTGACGCAGTACGATTCCAATATTGAAGCGCACAGCAGGCACGAAGGAAAGCTTGACTGTACCGCCTGCCATTCGGGATGGATGGTGACGTGTGAGAACTGCCATCTGGATACCAGGAAAGGCACCACCTTTGACAGCACACAGTTCTATCTTGGCGTTGCTGCTGATGGTAAGGTGAAGCCATTTGTTAAAATGACAGCTATGAATGAATCTAATGCAACACATACAGGCTATGGTGAATGGTTCGCACACACGGTAACAGCTGAAGCAAAGGATTGTGCATTCTGTCACGAGAACAAGGAAGTACTCTGCGATGGTTGTGAAGGTGAAATACTCGGACAGGGAGGTTCGTTCATACCCCAGGAGACGATCGATAGGATCTATGGGATCAGCACCATGCCTGCTGAAACAGAAACAGAAGTTCCAGTAACCGCAACACCAGAAGAGCCACCTGGGTTTGAGATTGTGTTCGGTATTGTGGCGCTTGCCATCGCGACATATCTTGGAAAGTGGCGATAAGCCCCTTTTCCTCCTTTTTTTTGGATTTTGCTAGGCGACATTGTACGATCAGGCATCAAGACGTGGAGATATCTGGTAGCTAATTCTCATTCAAAATGCACATTGAAAGCCGATATCAATCTCTCTTGCCCTTTCAAACTCCCCCCGTCCCTTATCTGTGATTTTGTGATACTTTCTGCTGGGTCACTTCTATTCAACCTTTGACGGATTATAAACAGATCCCTAAACCTCAACCCCGTGCTCCTCCTTGACAACATTCAGGACTATCATCGTATGTGTCCTTAAAACATGCGGGATCGATAGAATATCTTTTACAAGATCGTTGAGTTCCTTTCTACCCTTAAACTTTGCTACAATGACCGCATCATAATCTCCTGTAACATCAAAGACCGCAGAGACGTTCGGTTCTTCTGCTATTATCCCCTCAACCTCTGTGAGGTGTCCCCCTTCCACAGTCAACCCGATTAATGCAGTGAGATCATATCCAAGCAGGGAATAATCAATATCAAGTATGAACCGCTTTATCACGCCGTTCTCTCTGAGTTTCTGAACTCTATTATATACCGTCCCCTCTGAAACCCCGAGCCGTTCTGCTATCTCCCTGTAGCTTCTTCTTGCATCCTTCTTAAGCTCCCTTATCACCTTAATATCCAGTTCATCTGTTCTTTGTGTCATTATGTGCTCACCTTCATGGAGCATCTCTTCCCCCAAGGATCAACGATCGATTTATAGTCACGATAAAACCTCAAAGCTCTTCTGATATGCTCACTCTGGGAGATCCTCACGGTCTCATCATCAAGGGCAAGAGTGAGACGTGTTGGGGGTTTCAGGATAATATCCTCATTCGACTATTAAATTTTTACTACTATATATTTTTTGTTGTTGAATCAGTAATTTTTCATAAGATTTATTAAAAGTTCTCAATTAAGTTTATATAGAAGCCTACTGAATGAAAAGTATGTAACTGAGGTTCATAGATGACGAATAATGTAGATGAAGTATATAAGGAGATCGAAGAGAAAGATGTAAGGTTCGTCCAGATGTGGTTCACAGACATCCTCGGGCAGCTCAAGAGCTTTGCGATCCAGAGGGCTGAGCTTGAAGGCGCATTTGCCGAAGGGATGGGTTTTGATGGATCATCTATCGAGGGATTTGCACGGATAGATGAGAGTGATATGCTCGCAAAGCCAGATCCTACAACTTTTCAGCTGATACCATGGAAACCAAAGGAAAAAGCGGTTGGGAGGATGTTCTGCGATATTCTACAGCCAGACGGAAGCCCTTACGAGGGGGACCCAAGATATGCCCTGAAACGCAACCTCGAGCAACTGGATGAGATGGGTTATACGATGTATATCGGACCTGAGCTTGAGTACTTTTACTTCAAGGATGAACTCGGCACCGAGGTACTTGATGAAGGCGGATACTTCGATCTGACAACGCTTGATGCAGCATCAGACTGGAGGAGAGATACGATCCTTGCCCTCGAGGCAATGGGTATATATGTTGAGTATAGCCATCACGAGGTTGCACCATCCCAGCATGAGATCGATCTGAGATACATGGATGCACTCACGATGGCAGACAATGTCATGACCTACCGTATGGTTGTAAAGGAGATTGCAAGGATGCACGGGGTCTATGCAACATTCATGCCAAAGCCGATCTTTGGTGTGAACGGCTCGGGTATGCATGTGCACCAGTCCCTCTTCAAGGGGGATCGTAACGCATTCTTCGATGCAAACGATCCAGCTGGTCTATCAGATACATGCAGGTACTACATAGCAGGACTTCTCAGTCATGCACAGGAGATCACCGCTGTTACAAACCAGTGGATGAACTCATACAAGCGTCTCGTTCCAGGATATGAAGCACCGGTCTACATTACATGGGCACGAAGGAACAGATCAACCCTTGTGAGAGTTCCGATGTACAAGCCTGGAAAGGAGAGGGCTACAAGGGTTGAATATAGAAGTCCTGACCCGGCGTGTAACCCCTATCTTGCGTTCTCTGTTATGCTTGCAGCAGGGCTTGAGGGGATCAAGAATAAGTATGAACTGCCTGACCCGGTTGAGCAGGACGTCTACCACCTCACCGAAGATGAAAAAGCAAAACTCGGGATCAATTCCCTCCCTGGAAGCCTGATAGAAGCGATAGGTATCACGGAAGAGAGTGAACTAATCAGAAAGACGCTGGGTGATCATATATTCCAGAACTTCATAACGAGCAAGAAAGTTGAGTGGGATAATTACAGGGTGCGTATCACACCTTATGAGCTGGAGAAGCTTCTTCCGATACTGTGAGGATAAGACCTCACGCTTTTTATCTCTTAACTTTCCATTCCCTGAGGTAATCATCAGACTCAAGATCAAGCTTATCGAGAACATCGGTCGATATTTGCTCAAGCACGCCGAAGAACTCTGCCTCGACCCTTTCCTTTCTCGCTTCATCCCTGCCTTCAACCCTGCATATTATCATCGGCTGTGTGTTTGATTTTCTGATGAGTGCCTGCCCCGCCCAACCCTCGTCATCATACCACTTTATCAAGCCACCATCAGTGTAATCTATCTCAAAATCCATCTCTTCAAATCGCCTGAGAGCTGTTCTCACAATCTCCTCCTTCTCATCGAGCGCATTCGTTGGAAGTTTTATGTTTATCTCAGGTGTTGCAGGATAGCGTGGAATAGCCTCATCAAGATCGATGAACGTCTTGCCCTCAGACCTTGCCTTTGCGATTACAATAAGAAGTTTACAGGCTGCCATTGTTCCGTCATCAAACATCCAGTTCTCTTCATGCCCTGTCATCTGATGTCCTGAAAGCTCTGCTGCAAGCACAACATCTTCCCCCTTCTTGTATTCTTCCTTTATCCGCTCCTTTATGAAGGCAAAACCCGTCGGTGTCATGATATACTCGCCCCCACTCGACGTTATGAACTCTTCTGTAACCCGTGAGAACTTAACCTCACCGATGAATTTTGGTTTTTTCCCTCTTGTGCTGTAATCCTCTATTATATCTTTCGCCTGTATCGCAAGCGTCCGATCTCCCTCAACAACCTTTCCATCAGATCTGACAAAAATTACGCGATCCCCATCCTCGTCGTGCCCGAACCCCACAACTTCCTTCTCTTTCTCCTGTGCTGCAACCCTGACAGTAGTTTCTTCAAGCTCTTTTCGGTATTTTGCCTTGATGGGGTCAGGATGATGGGCTGGGAAATTTCCATCAGGTTTTTGATTCAAGCCAATGACCTCACAGCCCAGATTTTCATACACACGTTGTGTCCTCCATGCAGAGCCGTTACCAAAGTCTATAACAACTTTCAGACCAGCCAGTGGCTTATCAACCGCTGTAATGGGCAACTCAAGGTCATCTGGAATCCGAAGCCTCTCCTTAATCGCTTTCAAGCTTTTTCGATCTGCCTTTTCTGGAAAGCTCACGTTTGAGAGCGTATCGAGAAGTTCTCTCAGGTTCCAATTCTTTAAAAGATGAATCCAGATCTCCCTGCCGAGTCTGCAATTTGACTCAACGAGAATGTTATGGTATCTGGGGATCGATCCCTCCTCGACCTTCATCGACCTTCCTTTCCCCTCAAGAAAATCCGATTCGAGGATCGTCCTTTTTATCTCAAGCATCTCATCACGATTTATGCTTGATATGAAACCATCATCACTTTTTATGACCTGTTTAAGGCCGTTGTAAAAAGCCGGGTTGTGAGATGCTGTTATATTTATCCCACCATCCGCACCGAGGAAGGGGATTGAGAAGTAAAGTTCTGGTGTTGAGGTTATCCCAAGATCGTAGACGTTGACACCACTTGATAAGACTCCAGCGATGAGCGACTTTCTTATCCGTGGGGTTGAGAGCCTGATCCCACCGCCGATGCAGACCCATAACTCACCTTCTGGTGCACCTTTAAGCCTGCGCAGATAGGTCCCATATCCCTTTCCAAGGTAATAGCAGACCCGGTCTGGAAGTTTGCTCTCATGAGCTCTCACATCATACGTCTGGAAGATCACAGGATCTATCTGTTCAGGCGTGCGAAGATACGACTTCAGAACCTTTCCACGCGATCTGATCCTGTATGCCGGGATAGATGCTGGAATCAAGACCGTATCACCTTTTTTTAACTCCTCGTGCCTTCCATCAACCTCCAGCACAGCATCTTCTTCGATCGCGGTCAGAAGATGAAATGATCCCATGGTCTCCTCTTTACCGCTTTCTATAAGCGATAAAGTGAAATAAAGCGTATCAACAAGTACTATCTCGCCATTAACTTGCTCAGGACTTTGTTTTAAATTAGTTGGATCCTGATCAAAGACGCAAACTACTCTCGCCTTCTCAAGATGAAGTTCTCTCCCCCTCCCACAATCCCAGACCCTGTATGTTATATCAGACGATTCCTGAATCTCAAAGAGGAGAATTCCCCCACCTATCGCATGAAGTGTTCCTGCAGGAATGAGGAACACATCATTAGCTTTAACCTCGATCGCATTCAGGTCATCCTCTGTAATCGCAGAAAGATCAGAGATCCCCTCTTTAAGGCCAAGATATATCTTTGCACCTGGCTTTGCATCGATCACGTACCAGCTCTCGGTCTTTCCTCGTTCAACCTCACCTAAAAGCTCAGCATCCTCATCAGATGGGTGGACCTGGACAGATAGGTTCTCCTCTGCGTTTATGAACTTGGTCAGTATCGGAAACTCACCCTTGAAATCGCTGTAAATCTGCTTACCGATTATCGAGCTTCCACAATGATTCAGGAGGTGAATCAGGGGTATATCAAGATCTCTAACCCTTATCATCGATGGGTTTGCGGGATGAGCAGAGCAGAGCCAGGACTCGTATCCCCATGCCTTCAGAACGAGATTCTCCTTAAACCGTACACCTGAATATTTAAGTCTATCAAATTCCGCTCCAAGATCCAGTGTGAAGTAGTTCTCCCAGACACGCCTCTCTTTGTGTATTTCATCCATCGAGACATCTCTCATCAAACACTCAAGCTCCTCGTAGGTATATGAGTTTGGAGAAATTCGCTGGTTCCAGTCTTTTTTTCCATCCCGAGATATCTCTGCTCTCATCCTTATCTTTCCCTTGAGCGGATGAAAAATATCTGCAACAACCTCCTTCTCAGCCGAGAATCCAGAAAGCTCGATACAGTTGTAGATGACAGAGTTTTTCGCTCTCACGCCCTTGAGCCGGCTTGAGATCACGACACACGCTCTAAGATCTGAATCCTTAATCACGCTATCAACCACAGATGAGCCATTCCAGATCCTGAAGAAGGTACGCATCACCTCCCCCTCTTCTGTCTCCTCTGTCAGTTTCAACAGGTTTTGATGGTAGAGCCTGACCTGTCCAAAGTCCCACCAGTATGTATCAGCACCCACGTCTTTATCTTTAAAGATCAGATCTCCCGGTGCAAATTTATCTATCAAACCTTCAACTCTTGCCCTTTTCTCGGTCTCAACAAATTGGGGTGATGTCAGGGGCATCCACAGATCAGGATCTGTATCAAGCTTCCCTCGCTCTTCCAGATCCTTCCTGAACGCAGCAAGAACTTCAATGAAGAATTTATGTGATATCGAGAAACATCCAAGTCCTTTTGCGATTACAAACTTCCCTTTCTTTGGCTTTATGATGCCACCATCGATGAGCCTCGTAAACTCATCCCAGGTTTGCTTCTCGAGCATCATTGCCCCATCATCATCAGGGATTACAAGCCCGTAAGACCGCCAGTTCTGGTCCCAATCCTCCCGGGTTCTCGGTGCTTCTCTTCTGATACTCAAGAGTTCGACGTGATGCTTTCCTTCAAACTCCACATCTCCTGATGGAATAAAGACCTGATCTGTCCAGAAAACGCAGATCCTGCCCCTACGAGACGGTGCAAATATCGAAGACTGGTATATTACAGCTTCAAGCAGTCTCATTGGTACCTTTTGCCCGTCATATTCAAGTAACCCTGGAAGCTTAATCGCAGATTTATCTCCCCCCTCTGATTGAACAATCGGCGCCATACGCTTCCCAAGACCCGCGGTGTGGTATATAGCAACCTTCCCCCCATTCTCCAGAAGTGCATCAAGATCCTCCTCCTTACAGGCTTCATTCCACGCGTTCAATGTGCCAAGAAGCTGTCCAGCCTTCCATTCTTCAAGAACAACATAGATCTTCGAATTTTGACCTATGATCTGATCTTTGACCCCATCAAGCCTCTTTTTCCAGAATGCCGCCTGATTCTTATTTGATGTTACAACGATGATCCGATCAAAGCCCTCACAATTTTTAATGATCTCCCTCATTCGCTTAATATTAGTGTAATAAGAACGCATATTTTGATTAACAATCTCAATAGATAAAAAATGTACGCCCAGGTCGGGATTCGAACCCGAGTCGAAGCCTCGACAGGGCTCCATGATGGGCCTCTACACTACCCGGGCAGAGATATACTATCACTCTCTCCACATTATTTAAGTCTTTCTCGCATATAATTGTCGTAGGGCGTGAATGTTTTTGGAGGGTTTAGCACGCTTTTTTATAAAGAATGCTTATGTTACTCCAGGGCCTTACATCTCCGCCATAGTCTTTTCTGCATTCATCACATAGGCGTTTCAGTGAGATCGAGCCAACCTCTGATGATCCAGGTACCAGCGACGCATAGATGATATCAGGATCAAGTCTCACGCTTGCTGTGACCTCGTTGAGTATCTCGACGATCCTGGATGCAAATACCTCAACGTCCTCTTTCTCAAGCCCCGCAAAAAATATCGTTATCCCGGTGCACCCGCAGCTGAAGGAGGATAGATTGAGCTGTACAACCCAGATCACACGTCCTGTCAGTTTCATGAGACGCTTCTCAATCGATCCTCGATGATCGAGCAAATTATTCAGGGTATTCATCAGGAACTCCTTCATTCAACTCAGTTAGACTTACAAGCATTTCTCGATCCGTCCCCCTCTCAAGATATACCTTCATGATCTGCGCTGTCAGATCTTTGCAGAACCCACATCGATGACAGTTCCTGTCACATGACTTCCATCTATCTATCGCCCCATCGAGTTTCTTATTTGGGATGTAGAAGAGATGCTTCATACTCCTTGAATAATCGAGAAGATCGATGAGATTTCCGGAAAAGTCCCTGCTTTTATAGGTCTTGATGGTCTCGATCACCCAGTTTACAGGTTGATTTCTCCCGCTTATCTTGAAGGTATCGATCCCGATCTCTTCGTATGCCTTCAGGTCTTCTGGCCTTACCCAGTTTGCCTTCATCAGAAGCCACGGCTTCTTAACCCTCAAAGATCTGCATTTGCGCTGGTAGTAGTTGAATGAGATCTTTGGTACTGGCGGAGGACCTGAGGTATGCGATACGACGTTGAAGTCAAAGTACCTGAAAGGACATTTATAGAGACACCCTTCATTGACAAGAACCCTGATATCACAGGATACAGCATCTCTAATCGCCTCAAGCACGTGGAAATCTCTGTTTATACTCGTATCAACTGTTATACCATCCGCACCAAGCTCTTCATAGAAGATAGCCTTCTCTGGAGAATCCACAAAGGAGATACATGAGACGATGACATCAAACGAGAAGTTTCTGGATGCAACCTCGATGAGGTAGGGATCTGCAAGCGTCACAGCATCAACACCCGCACGTGCGAGTATCTCAAGGTAGCTCATGTAACGGTGCAAACCCTCATCCGTGAGGTGTCTTCCTCCCATGCACGAGGCGTTCATCACAACGTCCATGCGAAGGTTATCTTCATGTACAAGCCTCGTTGTCTCTTCTATCGTCTCACTGAAGGATTCTCCAAGAGCCTGCCTGCCTGTTGGGATATAATCTGAAGACCCAGCCATGAAGACTTCATGGAGATTGGAAGCTTCTTCTTTTAGAATCTTCTTTGTTGCGTCAAGATGCCCGGGCAGGGGTGCACAGAGTTTCATCAAAAAAATATTTTGATTAAAAAAGAAAAAAAATTAGGGGTGGCCATCAGGCCACATCATCGCTCTTACTTCCTTTCCGAGATCATCATCACACTCAGTCTTCCATCGCTTACCATGTGCAAGCATGATGATATCCTTGAAATCGATGAGTGCCGTCAGGTTTCCCCTGAGACACGGACCACCATAGAGCTCATTGATCCTTGCGTTATCAGCCACAGGATCGGTTGGTCGCTTATTGCCGAGCAGGATATTTGCGAGGTCATAGTAGTCGATCCTGAAGATTGTATCGACCTCAACACCTGATCCTGGCTCAGGTGCACCCTCTCTGATCCCACCAGGGGATATCATGAACCTGTTAACCTCAAGCCCACGCTCGGGGTGCCACGTCTCGATAAGGATTGACCTTGGCGGAAATCTCGATGAAACCATCGTGCACTTCGGATTTGGCACGATCATGTTGATGTAGAAGTCAAAGAGCATCTCGTACGCTGTCGGTTCGTGATCCTTCAGGATGATCCAGTCAACATCATCCCACCACCTGTCAGGCAGTGGCGGTGTTGGTAGAAAGTGCCCTGGTACGTTTTCATATGCAGTTGGTGCAACCTCTCCATAGTATACCATCGCTAATACCTCCTTATCGTGCAGGCCTTATCAGGTCACGCTCACCCTGCGGTTCAAACTCGTTTGCGCAGCCCTTTGCGATGCAGAGCCGCGCATTCTTGAAGTCAAATGACGAATCAGGATCTGCAAACGCAACCTTCACAAGGGGACTGCAGGACCATGACGATCCTCGACCTATCATCGCTGCATAAATCCCTGTGATATAGCCTGGTGTGTGTGTCGCTGTATAGGACATCATTGGATAGTTCGACCCTCGAAGTTCCGGGAGTCCACCCTCTTCGATCCTGAGCGATGTCCCGTACGCGGGCCCACAGTGTGCCTGCACCTCCTGTCCACCAAAGCCGGTCCTGAGCCACCCCTCCTTCATGAGGAGTGAGACGATGTAGTTCTGGATCATCGAGCCCTGGAGTGCATCACCTGTTAAAAGTGCGGCAAAGGAATCTGCGATCGCTGAGGTTATGAAGCACCTGATCGCACCGCCCCAGTGAAGCTCCTGAAGTGTTGGGTACTTCTCATACGTCTCCATGAGGTAGAGGGCTGCAACCTCACCCATCCCCTTGGCACAGTCCCACGAATCCGGGAAACGCTCATGCCCCTCAAAGTTGTAGTAGCACAGTTCAGTGAAACGGTTGAGCCAGTCATCGAGGATGTTACCACAGTAGAGATATGCAAACGCCGGGAATCCAAGTCCACCTGACATGTAGATGCCATACCATACCGAATCCATATGTGAAGCGATAGCACAGCACTCAAGCACAGCCTGGGTCATATCTTTTCCGAGCTGCATGTCCCGCTCGATGGTAACAGCCTTCATCCATGGTGTATTCGGCAGCTCCTTCTCAGCACAGCACATATCAGCCCAGTACCCCAGTGGGATTCCTCCAGGCTCGTTCGGCGACTGCGATCTCGAGAGCCACGTTGGAAGCCCCATGTGAATCGCCTGTGCATGCCGTGTTGCAAATGAGATATCAGATAGGACCGACTCGCCTGTTAATTTGTATGCCGCGACAAATGACATCGTGACAGCGATAGCCGCACTCCTGATGACAGCCGCTCCATTTGTCATCCTCAGCCTGAGCGTATGGGTTCTGATCGTATTGTAGAGCCTGTTTCCGATCGTTTCGTGGAGAGGTTCAGCCCTTGATGGGTGGAACTCTTTCTCAATACTCATCACCCATCTTCTATCGAACTGCTCTGCAAGATCCGCGTTTCCTGTGATAATCTTCGCATACGCATCAGTAACAAGACCTGGATGTGCCTCTGCCATGTGTTCCTGGACAACCGCACCGCCTGCGAGCACGTGCTGCATCGTCTCCATGTAGAGGTTCATCGACTCAGGAGAGATCTCCTTACCGAGCCTGAGCTGGATGACTCGATGCGGGACATCAAGCCCGATTATCACGGTCTTTCTCATATCATCCATCAACTGCTGGATCGCGCAGTTGTTGTAGATCGAGAAGTCATCATAGTCCACGACATAGTCGGTATTTGATACAAGAATAGGTTCATAGTATCGCTGACCCAGCGGGATACCCATCTCACGGTTGTACTGCGGGATTCCACGCTCAACCGAGATTTTCTTACCCCACTCAGTCCAGTCTCGCTTTGATTTACACTGCTGGACACCACCATGCCGATACGATTCCTCATCGACAGTATCCATCGGTTCGCCATTGAAGAGCGTATCGAGAGCCTTGTAAATCTCCCGCTGACGCTCTACTGGCATGAACTCATCTTTCAGTTTCAGTGGATCGTAACTGTATGCAAGCTCTGTTGAGATGACGGTCCCCTCGGTTACCTCATGGAACATCTTGTTCCGATACTTATCCTCGAGATCTGTAAGCCCAGTACTTACCCCTCCCTTGGTCGCCTTCTTCTTCTTAGCCAATTTATTCACCTTCTTTTATACTTATAATTAACTAAATAACTACTTCAATCCCCACTTCTTCAATTCATGCACGGCTGGATTTCCATGTCCCTTTCCCTCTGGGGTTATGCCGAACTGTTCCATCTCGTCCTGGGTTGGGGTGTATCCCTCTTCCTCAATCTTCTTGACCACTGATACATAGCCTGGGGTACTCCTTGGTTCAAAGTTCTCAAGCCTCCCGAACATCTTACCCTCTTTGACAAGTGTCTCAGCGCTCATGTGCAGGTCATTCGTTCCAGGCTCAACCTCGGGAACATCACACCATCCAGACCATCGTACAAACTTGTGCCCCTTCTCACAGGTATACGTATAGAGCGGTTCTGCTTCTCCACCATATACAAGTGATTTTGCCTTTGTCGTCTTTGGACCCATGAAGACCCCACAATCTGGGACGTACGAGTATAAAAGCTCTTTGTTAACGATCGGTGCCTTGCATGCCGGTATATTATATATATCGTTGTCAAACCCTGAGTGAGGGCAGAGTTTATCCACGTTCACCATGCCATTCTCGACAATCTTCTTTGAAACACTGTAATCTATCGGCATCTTTTATACCTCCATTATCCATTCAGGATGTTCTTTTCGCGCTTTATAGATCAGATCGGTTGCATCCTTGTGAGAGACAACAGTCTTGGCAGGGAGTGGATACTCTGTTGGCTCCTGTACCCTTGCCTCATCCCCATAGATGTACGTCGACTGCTTGAACGTCTCAGGGAAGACGTATCTATCCATACCATATCTGATGATCCTGCGGGCAGTCTCTTCTGGTGTGCATGGAATCGTCTCCATACCCTGCAGCTCGAGGTGCAGCTCGTGGGGTGAGATCGTGTACTTGCTCGACCAGTTCTCACCCAGAATCAGTGCGTTCCATCTCCATGTGAAGATATCTGGTGGGTTCTCAACTAAAAGCTCAAGCCCCACGGGCCTTGGTAGCTCATCACAGGTTGACTTGAAGGGCCACCCCATCTTCTCACAGTTGAAGAACGGATACATACCCATGATCGCATCCATCGTCGATCTTGAGGGGAAAGACTCGTTGTAGCCGTGGTGTGCCTGCCAGCATCCCTGATGGTACGCAGACATCGCATACTCCGGGGTATCCTCGTTCCTTGCATCCATCATCACATCCCTGATCAGCATCACGGCCTCAAACGCGGGATAATTGTATGGGAGATCTTTTACCTCCTTACCGACCTTCATGTGCTTCCGCTCAACAAGCTCCTGCCCCTCACCCGGGTCGGTCATCGCGATGTACGTCATCACACCATCCTCGTAGTGATATGAGACGGTATGAGGGTTTGCCCTCCCTGAGAAGTTATCGGATTGCAACCAGCAGAGATCGAGTGATTTACCAAATAATGCAATCGTTGCAGCAGGGTCAAGCGGCACAGCCGCGGAGTAACAGGGTGGATAACCCAGTGTCACGGTGGTATTCTCTGGATCTACTAAGAGACCCTGTGTCCACAGATTGACCGTCTGAGAACTCTCAAGCATTCCGATTCTCCACCACTGCGAGACCTCAGTCTGCAGATACTTATCAAGCGACTGCGTAAGCTTTATCGGCGTCTCTCGCTTGGAATCGCCAGGTCTTCCAAGTATGTGCGTCTCAAACATCCAACGTTCATAAGCCCATTCCTCTGTAAAATCATGATGTGGTCTTCCTATCTTCTCCATTTAATGCCTCCTTTCGATCACAATTAATTCACATATATCGTTGCGAGTAAGCTTATTGCTACTCCTTCTATATATACTTAGTGGTTTTAAGGAAAAATGATCTTTGAGGGAATCTCAACACCTGCTCCCGAATCGCCACCGACTGGCAGCACGTCACCCTCAACATTCACGACCGTCCCTCTTCGCTCGAAAAAACGTGGTGAAGGAAGTGTAATATCTGCCATCTCTGTTACCTCACTCTCATGATCTGATTGAACAACAAGAAGCTCAAGGTCGTGGAATATATCTTCATAACCTGGTGGAGGATCAAGCAGAAATAGTGATTTTATCTCATCGCTTCTTATTGCCTCGATCAGGTCAAACCCATAGAAGCCAAGTCTAATTGCACCATTTAAGTTTGCATACGGCTTCATGAAAAGAATTGTGGCTGTATCATCTGCTTCTTCAATGATTTGCCTGATGGATGCAGGATCACTCGTTGGGGCAAGCTCTGAGACTATAATCGCACCCCTTCCCACATATGGCTCACCGGACCCGACCTTGAGAAGTTCAGCACCATTCCGCTCTGCGCGAAGCAATCTCCTGATGATAAGTGGGTAGTTTTCCGGGTTGAACGAGATCAGCAGGATCTTCTCTGCCTGCTCAATCTCTCTGAGTGGTACTCCTGCTGTGAGATAATTTCTTGCAGCTTCAGGCACGTTCAAAATCTGCTTTGATAGACCACAGTCGATATTCCGAATTCCTAGCTCCCCTGCAAGTTTCTTGAACGCCCGTATCTCCTCATTCGTTGAGTTACCCATTGCTAAAAATCCTGTCGATCTGGGATCAGTTTTCTTCAACCGCTTCAAAGCTTCTTTTTTTGCGGTATTAAAATCAACCTCTTTACCATTCACGGTGGCTTTAAGATGCTCCTGTGAGTAAAGGTCTCCAAGCTCTACCCCGAATCTGCATAGTTTACCCTCATTGACCGAGGATGATTTACGGTAGTCAATCCTGATACCACCATCTTCATCCCTCACGATGTAAAGCCCGCAGTTGATACAGCACCCAGGACAGATACTCGGTATAAACTCCATCACTTCACCCCTTCCTCTGGCTTTTGCAGCGGTGGCTTTTGAAGATCAAAACCAGGTCGATAGCCAATCATCTCCTCCATCCGCCTCTCAAATCGCTGGTGAATCATGGTGAGTGGTATATCAACCGGGCATACGTCCTCACACTGCCCACAACCGATGCACGAGTCCATCAGATGAAAGAGCCTGATCATATTATAGAGTGAGATCCTGTAATGATTGTTTCCCTGTCCCATATCAAGGCACTTGGCATCAGCCTCACAAACACATACTGGACAGACGATCTTACAGCTTTCACAATGGATACAACGGCTAAACTCGTTGATATAATAGGCTAAGCGATCCATTTCATCAAGCACACCAGCAACCTCATCCCACCTTCGATTCGCAAGTTCACGCATTCGCCTGTCTATTTTCAGGCGCTTTTCGAGCTCTTTCTGAGTTGCATCCTCAAACTCGATCATGGAAGTTTTCTTTGCAGCCTCAAAAAGCTCTTCACCCTTTGCACTCAGGATCTCGACAAATGTTGCTCTTTGATCAGATGGCACACCCCAGTTCCCACATGCAAGATCTGCCATTTCAGGGATGTTGGTATTACAGTACTTACACGACTCACGCCTACCATAGCCCTTCTTCTCAGCTTCATCGATTGAGATGGTCAAATCTTCGCCTCTATCTCGCTTGAAGATAAGCTCTCCTCTCTCGATCTCAATACCTGTAACCGTATCAGGATCAACTCCGAAGATATCACGAACCGACGCTACGGTTGATACCGGTGGCATCGTACCCCCGCAGTTGAGTCCAACCATGTAGACATCCTCAAGCTCGAAACGTCCGCGCTTTGCACGTTCAATGATCGCCCTTGCATCACATGGCTTCGTCGTGACAGCAACCTTTACGCCCCTGGGTATGTAGGATGAGAGATTTAATGGTGCTGCAAGCTGTGGACTGCTCGCTGATTTAACCTCCTCAGGATCATGAGTCAGGTATGGTACACTCTCGAACTGATCGATCCGCCTGACAAGGAGCACTTCATCGATGATCCCCTCTTTGATGCCTGCAATAAGTGCTGCTGTCACAAACCCACCTGAACCACCACGTTTTCTGATCTCAGGGTCTTTAGCCCATGCAAGGTATGATTGACCCGTCACCTAACCCCCTCTTCTGGCCTTAGCGGGCTTGGGCCAAGTGCCCTGATTTTATCGGTCATATCTCGCACAACCTCTGCAAACTTAACGCCCTCTGTTGCTGCGATCCACTCAAGTCGCAGTCGTGCTGGTTCAAGCCCGAACTCCTTAACAAACGCCTCGAGCAGGCGGTATCTCCTCGCCGTATGATAATTTGCATTAAGGTAATGACATTCTCCAGGATGGCAACCTGTTATCAGTACGCCGTCCACACCCTCTAAAAAAGCCTCAAGTACCCAGGCAGGATCAACCGTGCCTGAGCACATGACGCGTATGATCCTGACCGTGGGTGGCATCTGCCTCCGTTCAACCCCTGCAAGATCAGCCCCTGCATACGAGCACCAGTTACAGCAGAATGCAAGTATTTTTGGTTGCCAGCTCATTCCTCATATCGCTTTTGCATCCACCTGTATACCGCTTCTTTGCTCGGCAGCTCTTCCTCAATTGCAGCAGGTATGATGTTTATAACGGTCAAAAGCTCATTTTTATAAATTACGCCACTTTCAATCGGATGAAAGAGAACCTCAGAGATTGTACGTTCCTCTTCGACGGGTTTACATCTTCCACTGCATGTAATACCTGTAACGATTCCAAGTGCGTGTCGCATGAAGATACATGGTAGCACAATCGCCCCTTCTGGGACCGTTACCGGCATTATTTTGATCGGCGTCAATACATTTGCCTCAACCTTCTTATCCTCTGCAGCAATTCCCATCTGCCACTCTGCTCTCGTCCCCAATTGTATACCATAGGGACTTACGTCTACTGAAATCTTCTTTGGCGTCTTTCCAATCTCATCTTCCCAATAGACCAGGTCTGTCTTCAATATATCCCCACCATTACCTGAATACTATCATTATCATTATAAACTTTTATCTCTTCCTTCTTCCTCGGCGGTCTCGACATAGAACCTCCCGATCTTGTAGTTGATCAGGAATTCAAGCTGTTTCTCCACCGCATCACCACCAAACTCTGCATACCCCTTTTCACGGATATAGTCCATGACCTCTGCCGCATTCTTCTCACGAACCGCCACACTTGAGAAGCCTGGCTTGCTACCCACACTGCCCACACTGACATCGGCCTCAACTGCGGTAAAGTCGGTACAGACGCTACAGCCTGATGGTAGTATCTCCTCCAGCTCTTTCACCTTGAAGGTAACAGGCTCTTCTTCACCCTCCATTGTGGCGATGAACTTGCCCTTTGTGATATCCGTCTTTATGAGTCTGTTATGGTCAACACCCTTCTCACTTAAGAATGCTGCGAGCTCCTCGTAGTGGAAGTTTTCTGTACAGAACAGTCCCACAACAAGTTTCACCCGCTCACGAAAGAGTGGATATTCCTTCTGTAGCTTCTTAACACCTGATACGATGCAGGGCGTTCCAACGATCCCAACACCTTTCTTTGATAATAGAACCGCTTTTTTAAGATCCTTAAGGACTGTTGCAAATGTGTACTTTGTCCCGGTGAGCGTTCCCATCTCAAGCTGAGATGGATCGTAGACGTGAAAGACTTCAGTCATCCATTCATCGTTTCTACCCACAAAGAGCGCCCGATCGATCATACCCATCTCAATCGCTGACATCATGATCTCTGTTACCATCGCACCGTCCTGTCCAACAAAACGGTTTGATTTTGCCGCGACAAACTCCAGGTACTCGCCCATCCCGTACTTTGGCTTATAATCAAACCTGGGACATACCCTTACACAGGCACCACAATCGGTACACCGCTCTTTGTAGTCAGGAAAGTCCACAGGTTTTGCTGCGATTATTCCATCAACAGGGCAGATACACGCGCACGTCAGGCATCGACTGCAGATCCCTGTATCGATCACTGTTTCTTTCAGGTTCTCAAAGTATGTCTTATCCTTCAACGGTTTATTGACAATGGCGATTTTCCACTCAAACTTCCCTGCTGCTGCCATTACTAAATCTCCCTCCTGACAAGCCTCAGTACCTGCATTGAACACTCCTTGACACACAACCCACAACCGTTGCAGGTCGTGGTATCAATGGTCATTCTGATTTCATCTCCATCCAATGCTGACGTGATCGCTCCACTCTCGCATACCTCTTCACAGACCCTGCAGGAAAGACAGTTCTCAGGAGCAACACAGACTGAGACCATAGAGATCTTTTCCAGCTCTGGAAGCTCAACTGCAAGGTCATCCAGTCCTTTTACGCGCTCGAGGCTGAGGTCATGCTCGTCTATCTTATACTCGACATACCGTTCATCTTCACGGATAATCTCGGGCATATCGATCATATCACAGGTAGGAGTCAACATCTCATCCACATCATTGTACGCAACATCATGAACTTTTGTCGGCTTGAGCGCACCGCCTGGACATGAATCAAGACAGAAGTAGCAGAAGATACACTTCCCATAGTCTATCGTTGGATAGTAGCGATTATCAGGTGCCTCACGCATCCCAATTGCGTTTGCAGGGCAGATGAAGCTGCACTGGAAGCAGCTTATGCACATCTCAGGGTCAAAGCGAAGATAGCCCCTGAAGCAGTCTGGCATCCTGCGTCGCTCTCCTGGGTAGTGAGATGTGACAGTCTGTGGTAGGATAGCTTCTTTGATTGCAACCTTGATAGCAGCAGCATGAGACTTTACAGTCTCGCCAAGCCCGTAATCAGGTGCTACAATCTTCTTCATAAGATCAGAACCTCCGCGAGTGATATTACAAGTGCAAGTGTACCCATGATCAGCATCGAACTCCACCCAATCTTCAATCCCTGATCAAGCCTGTATCTTGGATAGACACCACGTAGGGCGGCCAGAAGCGTCATAACAATCACCGTCTTTATCATGAAGTAGACAACCCCTGAGAGGTCGCCAAGTATCGCAATCTCAGGGCCGCTGCCACCTCCCAGAAATAGAATCGTCATCAGCCCTGAAAGGATATACATCTTCTCATAACACATCACATAGATCAGCCCGAATAAGATCCCTGAATACTCAACATGAGGTCCTGCTGCAAGCTCCTGATCTGCCTCAGCAATCTCAAAGGGCAGACGGGATGTTGCCATCGCTGCAGCTATAAAGAATGTGAGGGCTGCAAGCGGGTTCAGGATGATTCCTGGAACTGACATTCCCGCGAT
The DNA here is from genome assembly GCA_026134025.1 of Candidatus Syntropharchaeum sp. Lineage (GTDB taxonomy): Archaea > Halobacteriota > Syntropharchaeia > Syntropharchaeales > Syntropharchaeaceae > Syntropharchaeum. Next base: position 31,461 of record JAOQII010000002.1, on the reverse strand, counting down.
TGCCACGGGATCTGATGTGCCATAGAGGACAATCATCGCAAGAACAGCGATTATAAATGGGATCTCATAGGCAAAGTACATGAACGCCTCTCTCACCGTCCCGATATATGCAAACCTCGAGTTTGATGCCCAGCCAAGCCCCAGTATGAAGAACGGAAAGAGGCAGACGAGTGCAAGTATGATCTGGACGCCGTAGGCTGATTTAACGGCAACGATCACCCCTGCAGGGATGAATAGAAGCGGTAGAAGTGCTGGGATGAATGAGAGCACAGGGAACTGCACGAAGTAAGGTTGCTTTGCATCTCTGTGGACGATCACCTCCTGGAAGAGGAATCTGAGTGAGTCTGCAAGAAGCTGGATGATGCCGCCAAACTGCGGGAGTATCTCTCTGGGTCCAACACGCCACTGCATCCGTGCAACAAGCTTTCGCTCAATCCATGGAAAGAGCATCAGGATAACCCCGAGCGTTGCAAAGCCAGGACATACAAGCCCTGCAAAGATTGGCTTCCAGAGGATGAAGGCAAGTAGATACCCAAGAAGTGGTATCCCGTAGAGGATATTTAAGATTGGATCAAGAAGCGGTATCGCCACCTGATCCGCCATCATCAAATTTATCAGTGCTTCAATAGTTCCCATCATCTTAAATCACCTATCTGCCTCAGGCGGGAAATATCCAAAACTTCCATAAACCGCCCAGAAATCTGCCATCTTCTCACCCCGCGATGCCTCAATGATCCCTCTCAGGTTATACCAGCTGGGCGAGATCGTTCTCACGCGATAGGGTACGTTCGAGTCACCATCACTCAGTATAGAGAAGAAGAGTGTGCCACGTGCTGCCTCTGTCACCGTGCTCCACTCGCCCCGTGGAAGAACCAGATTGCCAAAGACACGGTAGAATGAGCCGCGTATGTCATCTTTTGCCTCGCTGTACTCCCCAAGTATAGCTTCACTCATCACGCCTCCGCGCTCCATCGACTTAAGCTTCTCTACACACTGTTTCACGATATTGAGGCTCTCTTGCATCTCTTCAAGCCTTACAAGGAATCTTACAAGGCAATCCCCATCATCTGCACCGATTACTTCCCAGTCAAGGTCACCATAGGCTTCATAAGGCTCAATCTTTCTGATGTCATACTCAACGCCAGATGCCCTCAAAAATGGTCCAACAATCCCTGCTTTTATCGCATCCTCCCTTGATAAAACGCCTACACCTTTGACCCGTGATATAAGAACCGGGTTATTCACAAATATATCCTCAAACTTACGGAGTCTACCCTGAACCGCGGTTGGAAGCTTTTCCACAAGATTGAGCACCTCATCTGAGATGTCGCGCCTTATACCCCCAGGGATGATGAATGATGGACTGCACCTTGAGCCTGTCATCGCGGTTATCATCTCAAGTAGCATCTCTCTTATCGCCCACAGGTACATGAAACCGGTTGAGTGACCCATAAAGAGCGAGAATATTCCTGCATCGTACGTGAAGGCGTCAATCCTTGATAGTTCTGCCATCAACGTCCTGATGTAGGTTGCACGCTCTGGTACATCGATCTTGAGAGCTTTCTCGATTGTTCTGACATAACCAAGGTTCACATTAAAGGGATCAACAATACATAGCCGTTCAAATAGTGGAATATTCTGGATATACAGTCTGTTCTCAGCAAGTTTCTCCATCGAACGGTGGACATATCCAGGATCTGGTATAACCTCGCTCAGTGTATCACCCTTCAATCGCATGATCCACCTCAGATGTCCGCTTCCTGTATGGTGCGGTCCAACAAGAAGCAGATACTCACCTGCTGCCCCAACCTCCTCTTCAAGCCCCGGGGGAAGCGGTATATCAAACTCGGTCGGTGGGTCGATCACAGGTGCGAACGGCTTATCATCTTCAAGGACGTATCGCTCCTCTTCGAGTTTAAAAGATCTTCTGAGCGGGAACTTTGGCGTATCAGGTGCTAATAGGAAGTTTCCTTCCCTGCCTGGGTTTCCCTCAAATTTAACTCCAAAGAAATCCTGCAGCTCACGCTCGGTGTAATCGGCACTCATCCAGATGTCAGCAAGACTCGGGAATGAGATTTCATCCTTACCTGATCTAAGATCTGCAAATATCGTGAATAAAACAGGCATCAACTCCTTCTCGTAGCTTCCTGCTGTGTACTCGATGATGAACTTCCGCTCATGCGGTACATCGATGACGTTCACGCTCTTTACGTGGTCGATCTTCATCTCAGCTGATAATCGGGCTGCAACTTCCCTGATATTCTCAGGTGTGGTCTTTATGGCAATTCTATCCTTATCAGTTACTGTGATTGAAATTACAAGCTCTCCAAGCACTTTTTTTAACATCTCAACGATTTGCTCACCCTCCTCCCAGCGAACTCCAGATGGGATGTCTGGCTTCACAAGCGGGGTTGGTGCGATGATCTTTGGACTTTCGGGTACCCGGTTCTTCTTACCCCCGGCTCCTGAAAGATCCACAGTCCTGAATGAGATTGTTGATCGGTCATCTCCCTCAATCTTGTCCTGAAGTGCACGTATGCCCCTCAACAGTGCTTCAGGTGTTACAGGACAGCCAGGTACGAAGAAATCGACAGGCACGATCCTGTGGGGGTGTGTGATATGATAGCTGTTCCAGAATATCCCGCCGCGCTCTCCACACGCGCCGATCACATTCACAAACTTCGGATCAGGCATCTGCTCCCAGACAACCCTCAATGGACGTGCCATTTTCCTGGTAATTGTACCCTCAACGATGATCGTGTTCGCCTGCCGTGAGATACCCATCGCCAGCGATCCAAGTCGCTCACCATCATAACCACAGCCATAGGCATGGGCAAGCTCCACACCACAGCATGAGGTTACAAAGTGGCAGGGCCATAAACTCCATTTTGCTGACCATTTCTTGAGGGGTGAAAGCGGCTCTGAATTAACGATATTAATGTTTCGTGTTTCCTCCTCTTTCATCATTTTAGATCGCCTCCGTCGTTGATTTTATCCCCACGTATATCGCTGGCACGATGAGAACAAATGAAAGTGCGAGGAGTATAATAAAATTCAAAGCTGGTACGGCTGAGAGGACAAGTATTGCAACAACCACAGGCTCCACTGCCATGAATATGAACATGTACCCGAGATACTCCATCGGCAAGAGCGACTTTGGTGCAGGTACAGGCAGGTTACCAGCCTCCCATCTTGATACCTTCAGATCAGATAGATGATAGGTTGGTAGAATCTTTGAAAGTGCAAGGATCATCACGTCTGTAAGCACACAGACTGCAAGAATCACTCCGATTACAATAGCGTTCTCTATCATTTTTTTACCCTCCAATTCCTGTAAGACCTAACAGCGGAATGAGCGTCTCGATTGCCTCAACAAACCACGTTGGCGGGATGATTGTGACCATTACAAAGATCACAACCGCAACTGCGATGATATTTGTGAAGTTAATATGCCAGTCTCCGCCAAGAACCTTTGCGAGCCGCAGATAATAGGGGATCGATATTGCAGCATTTATAACAAGTATTGCAGCAAGCCAGAGGTATCCAACCTTCAAAAGGGCTATTGCAACAAATAACTTCCCCCAGAAACCAAGAAGCGGTGGCACGCCCAGGAATGAGAATGCAAGCAGATACATCAGCGGCGAGTACGCGTTCTCACCTTTTATCGCATTGAGGAATCCGATCTTACCTGCGGCATTTGAGAAGAGGAGCAGAAGTCCGCCGGCAAGCGCAATACCCAAAAATTCCGGGTTTATGACTGCAACCATGCAGGAGAGCACATATCCCATGTTTGCCACGGTCGAGTAACCAAGCACTCTTGCAGCTTCCTTTGATGTTAGAGCTCCGATATTTCCGATAAACATTGATACTGCTGCCAGAACGGCTGTAAATACTGTAACAACTGCGGTAAGCTCTGTGGACGTTGAGTAAAGTATCCTCATGGCTGCAACAAACGGTACCACTTTAGCCATCGATGCGATGATCGATACAGGTACTGGATCAGCACGGGCGAAAATATCGGGCACCCACTCATGAAGCGGTGCGATTCCCACCTCGAGCGCAAGTCCGATCACGAGTGTCACATATCCGAGTATGTAGAGCGATTTTATCTCTGTTGCAAGGATCACAGCGCCTATCAGGAATAACACGGTTGCGATGACCATGAAAGTGATATACTTTATCCCAACCTCAACATCTACCCCACCCTCGCGGATCATGACAAGCAGATATGTTGGCGTTGATACAAGCACAAGCGATGCCAGAACGAGCGAGAGATCCGCAGTGTTGAAGATGTACATCGTTACAACACCCATAAGACCGACGAGCCCGTAGTCGATGCCCTGTATCTTGCTCTTCAGTGCGCCAAGTGATGCAAGATTCAGGATTGCTATCGCAAAGATGAAGACGCCATACTGGGGTAAATCACAGGCCAGGAATGCGATTATAAGCGCAAGTATCGCCCCATAAAGCCCTGCTTTTGGGGTTCTGACTGAGACTATCGATCCAAGCACGATCACAACAATCGCAGCGAGCATCAGCATCAGATCATTCATAGAAGCATCCCTCCGATTGAAGCGAGAACGAGTGTCACCATCACGATCAGAAGCACGATCTGGAGATAATATGTGAGGTATCCAGTCTGGATCGATCTAATAGCTTTTGACAATCGCTCAAAGAGAGCAGGGAAGATGAAGCACCTCTTCTCATCAAACTCTGCGTATTTTATCAGCGTATTCTCACAGAAGCGGATAAACCACCGCCCGGGCTTTCTGACAAACCAGTCGGTATCAAGCACGATCTCAGGCTCACCCCTGAACTTCTCACGCATTATCCAGAATGGGATGAATGCAAAGATGAAGAGCTGTGACATCGCGATGACATGCCCTGCGGTGTATGGCACAAACTCAACCGCATAAGGTAAGATATTGTAGAGTGGTTCTGGGTAAACCCCAAGGATAACGCAGAGCGCTGCTGTTAAGCCCATGCCAGCAAGCATATTCTTTGGTGGCTTTTTCACCTCGATCGAAGCAGGTTTTTCACCACCAAACCAGACGTTTCTCGGGAGTTTGAGTGCGATACAGAAGAATGTACCGATCGATGCTCCCTCAAGAAGCAGCCATATAATCGGTTCATGTAGCATCGCAGACGCCTCCACGGTCATCGTTTTACTCACAAACCCGTTGAAGAGTGGAAATCCAGAGATCGAGAATGCACCGATCATGTAGAGCCAGAAGGTGACCGGCATATACTTATACAATCCCCCAAGCTCGGTGAACTTGCTCTTTCCTGTAACCTCCAAAACAACGCCCATGCCCATAAAGAGAAGCGCTTTGTAGAGGATATGACAGAATGCATGTGCAGTTGCACCGTTTATCGCCATCTCCCCTGCAGCAAGTCCGAAGATTCCCATCCCAACACCACAGACCATGTAACCGACCTGCGAGACGATGTGGTATGCGAGAAGCCGCCTGCCATCATTCTGAAGCATCGCAAAAATAACCCCATAGACCGCCATGATCGCACCAAGCCACATCAGGATCTCGACACCAGGAAATCCTCTGGCAAGGACATAAACAGCGCTCTTTGTCGTGAATGCGGTCATGTATACAGCGCCGGTAACGGTCGCCTCTGGATAAGCATCAGCGAGCCATGGATGGAGTGGTGGCACGGCTGCATTTATGATAAACCCAAGCAGGATAAGATAGTAGCAGAGACCTGTGCCCCAGAATTGGGTGAATGACGTGAACTCGATTGAGCCTGTGCTCTGGGTATACATCACGATCCCACCGAGCAGGATTACGCCACCTGCAAGATGCCACATGATATACCTGAAGCCTGCATTATGTGCAGCTTTTGTGCCCCTGAACCAGATCAAGAAGAGCGAAGCCCATGCCATAACCTCCCAGAAAATATAAAGGGTGAAGAGATCGCCCGCAAAGACAGCCCCAAGTCCAGCTCCTGCGTACATCATCGCAGAGACATGCTCCCAGTCCCGTTCAAGGTGAAGTGCGTAGATATTCATACAGATTGCAGCGATGACAAAGACATAGGCAAAGACGATGCTCAACCTGTCAACCCTTCCAAGCACAAGCTCATATTCCATGAAATTGACGTTCCAGTATGAGCCATGCTGCATCATCAGAAGGTCGATGAGGGCTATAACCGGCAAAAGGAGGAAATAAGCCTGTTTGAGCTTCCTATTTCTAATAAAAGGAATTAAAAGCGCTCCAAAGATGAGTATAAGCCCTGGATGTATCCACTCAATCGTCATAGTAGTCCTCCCTCCTCATGAGAAGATAATGTCCCAGCGTCTTTGATACGAAGATCAGAACAAAACAACCGAGAAATCCGAATACTGCATGAAACGCTGGTATCTTATCCCATACAAAGTGAACTTCGTGATGCGCCATAACGTCATGCAGCACACCTGCGATTACTGAGATTATAAGAATGACGTAGTAGAGTTTGAAGTAAGGTCCTGTCGGTATCTCCATATCACACACCCCCAAAGAGATCGGTTATCGCCATCCGGGCGAGATCAAATATATGGAAAGTATCGGGTGCTACAAAGAGTATAATCGAGAAGAGAGCAGTTATAGCAAGTGGTATGATCATGAAAAGATAAAGAGATTGAGTTCTCTCTTTTCCTGGAATAACCTCACCTGAGGGCTTATCAAAGAACGCGGTTTTTATTATCGGGAAGAAATAGACAACATCCAGAAGCGAGGCGATAAGCGCAACAGCTAAAAAGATCGGCAGCCCCGCCTCGATCGTGCCCAGACAGATATACCACTTGCTTATAAATCCTACAACAGGCGGCAGTCCGCACATCCCGAGCGCACCTACCGTGAATGCAATCATCGTTATCGGTGTCTCCTTCGCTATGCCTGCCATCTCACTCACCTTTGTCTTGCCGGTTATCGCCATCAATGCCCCGGCACAGAGGAAGAGTGTGATCTTCATGAACCCGTGGAATGGAATGTGCATCATCGCGCCCATAACCCCCTTTGGGCCAAGCATTGCAACACCCAGGAGAATGAACGAGAGCTGATTTATCGTTGAGTATGCGAGTCTCCGTTTCAGATTATCCTCCCCGATTGCAAATAGATTCGCAAGAATTACCGTGATAGAGACAAGTATTGCCAGAAATACGCCAAGCCCAAGCGCGTGCATCAGATCCACGCCATAGATATAGCAGACGATCCGTATAACACCAAATACACCTGCTTTCACAACTGCAACAGCATGAAGCAGCGCACTAACAGGCGTTGGCGCGATCATCGCGGTTGGAAGCCATGAATGGAATGGCATCCAGGCAGCTTTCATAAACCCAAGGAGGTAGCATACAAATAGTGCCTGCAAAAGCAGCGCCGAACTCGATGCAAGCGAGAGTATCCCACCTGCTTTAAAGTCTGTTGTTCCTGTGAGGTAGTATGTTACCACGATCGCGATGAAGAAGAAAGCTCCAGACGTAAGCAGATAGTAAAGGTACTTACGACCTGCAGCCAGCGCTTCTGGGGTCTCAAGATGTGCGACCAGCGGATAAGTTGAGATCGTGAGTATCTCGTAGTGAAGGTACATCGTTACGAGGTTATCTGAGAATGCAATTCCGAGTGCACCGAATATTGCCCAGGCAAAGCAGAAGTAAAATCTTGTCTGTGCGTGCTCTTCCAGTGTTCGCATGTAGCCTATGGAATATAACGATACAAGTATCCAGAGAGAGGATGATGTTATCGCAAAGATCAGCCCAAAGGCATCGACGGTGTATGAAAAGCTCAGTCCCGGGTAGAGATTGAAGAGCGTGTAAGAGATGGTCCCTCCATCGAGGATAACTGGAACGAGCGAGAGGACGATCGGGAAGGTGATGATGCTTGCAAGAAGTGTCCAGCCTTCACGGATGTTTGGATGCTTACCAGATAGCAGGATCAGAACTGATGCAACTGCAGGAACCAGAATTGCAAGAAGTGGCATGTATTCTACAGGTATCATACCCGATCACCTCCCACATCGATCAGCCCTGTTGAGAGATCTTTATGTTTTCTGTCAAAGAGTATGATCGCAGCAATGAGGACTAAAAGCTCAGCACTGCTTGTAAATATAGCAACAAGCGTTATCCCAAATGCGGTCTCGCTCAAGTTCGAGAAGAGCGGTATCAATGTGAGAAAGACCGCACCAAACATGAGTTCAAGTGATATCAGAAGTCTTACAATATCTTTACTCGATATCGCGGTTGAATAACCGATGATGAGCAATATAAATGAGGTTATGTAGATGATGGATAAATTGATCGGATCTACTGACATTCGTCTGCGCCTCCTATCATCTTTAAAACAGAAAACATTAGAAGAATTCCAAGCGCTGTGAGTGATATTACAAGCAGGATATATTCAGGATTTGAGAGAAAAGATGCAAGCTCAAAGGCGATCGTTCGCCCAACGGGCACCCTGCCAAGTGTGGTATAGAGAGATATGGCAATAACACCAGCCGTTACAATCGCCGGGATCAACCACATCTTCCATGAATTGCCATTTTCTGAATGTTCTCTGTAGGTTGAAGCAAGCGCGACGGTCACGACTCCGATCGCACCAACGAAGATAAAGACGATGAGCACAAACGCGGGCTCGATGCCAAAAAAAGCAGAGATCGTTGCGACCATGATCAGTGTTGCAGACATGTACATCGCAGCAAAGAAGTTATCCCTGACAAGAAGCACCCCTGTGGCAAATATGATCGTGACAACTGCGAGAATTCCGAGTAAAAGCGTCTCTTCCGTCATAAGGATCACAGTACAGGTTCAATCAGACTAACTATAAAGCTTTCGGTTTCCTGTAGCGTTTAGAGGGTAATTATCAGGATTATTTATCTAATTTCCAAAAAATAAAAAAATAAAGTGTATCCTCCGACGCTGGCCGGAGGAATGCTCAATTAAAACTTTCCGATCACGCCACTTGCGATCGTATTCTTCTGAACTTCTCTCGTACCTTCGTAGATCTCACAGATCTTTGCATCCCTGTAAATCCGCTCAACCTCGTAATCGGTTATGTAGCCGTAACCACCAAATAGCTGGATCGCTTCATCAGCAACCTCCACTGCAGTACGGGCTGCAAACCACTTTGCCATCGACGTAAGTACAGGATCTATCTTTCGCTCTTTGTCGTAGTTCCATGCAGACTTGTAGACAAGCAGCTTTGCAGCCTCGATCTTTGTTGCCATATCAGCGATCTTGTGCTGGGTTATCTGAAATGATGCGAGTTTTCTTCCATGGAGTTCTCGCTGTTTGATGTAGTCCATCACACGATCATAGGCTGCTTCAGCGGTTCCGAGCGCCTGGGCTGCAATCTCAATCCTTGACTCATCAAAGAACTCAAGAACCTGATAGAAGCCTTTGTTCTCAACGCCGATAAGGTTCTCAAGTGGGACACGAGCATCAGAGAATGACAACTCCGCTGTCGAGGTTGACCTGATCCCCATCTTCGGTCCAACGTCTGCTGCCTCCCAGCAGTCTTTCTCAACGATAATCGTTGACATCCCACGATATTTTGGGTTTGCATCAGGATCTGTCTGTACAAGAATAACTCCAAAGTCTGCAATCTCACCATTTGTGATGAACGTCTTTGTACCGTTTATCACCCACTCATCGCCATCCTTCACAGCGGTGGTCGACATCTCGGTGATATCGGATCCATGATCAGGCTCGGTGAAGATCCCAGCAGAGATCCACTCACCGGAACAGACCTTTGGCAGGTACTTCTTCTTCTGTTCTTCTGTACCACACCACTTGATGATCTCACATCCAAAGTCAGGGAGTGCCATACAGATCCCGAGTGTTGAATCAACTCTGCACATCTCCTCAACGATCAGCGTGTTCTCAAGTGCACCAAGCCCGGCTCCACCATATTCCTCCTCATAGTGGACACCGATGAAACCAAGCTGTCCTGCCTTTTTGACAAGCTCACGTGGGAACTTGTGCTCCTGATCGCACTCCATTGCATAGTCCTTATCGAACTCACCCTGTGCAAACTCTCGCGCTGCATTTGCGATGTCTTTCTGCTCCTCATTTAACTCAAAGTCCATTTTCTTTACCTCCTTCAATCTGAATTAGCCTTTAAGCTCAGTTATCTTCTCTTTTAGTACTGGTACTATCTTGAAAAGATCATTTACGATTCCATAATCCGCAACATTGAATATCGGTGCCTTTGGATCCTTATTGATCGCAACGATAAGCCCAGAATCCTTCATTCCTGCAACATGCTGGAACGCACCGCTGATACCAAGTGCAAGATAGAGCTTCGGCTTCACGATCTTGCCCGATGATCCGACCTGTCTATCCTTTGGAAGCCAGTTCTTATCAACCACCGGTCTTGAACATGCAAGAACACCTCCAAGTGCTTCTGCAAGCTCCTCTACCATTGGGATGTTCTCGGGATCTCCGATTGCCCTTCCGATACCAATAATATAGTCAGCCTGTGTGATATCAACCTCGCCGGCTGGAGCTTCCTCATACCCGATGAACTTCCTGTATGGTACATCCTCGATCGCAACTGCTTCTTTGACGATTTCACCGCTTAATGTTCCTTCCTCAACTGGAAATGCAGCAGATCTTATCGTCACCATGTATTGATCGCCTTTGAGCGATACTTTAGCGTTCACTTTACCACTGTAGATCTGGCGGGTTACAAAGAGCTTGCCGCCATCAACCTCAAGGCCTATACAGTCTGTTGCAAGCGGAAGTCCAAGTTCAACTGCCAGGGCTGGTGCAAGATCCATCCCGAAGGCAGTATGTCCGATGAGCGTGACCACGGGGTTCTTATCACTGATCAACTTTGAGAGAACCTTCTGATAGATCTCTGCATTGAAGTAATCAAGTTTAGGATCATCAACAACAAGCACGGTGTCTGCATAACTCCCAAGTTTCTCTGCATAAGTGTCGACATCATGCCCGAGAAGTACAGCTGTTACGGTTGCACCCATATCTTTTCCAAGATATTTTGCTGCACCAAGCATCTCAAATGTGATCTCTCTCAGTTCACCCTCTCTGTGCTCAGCCAGTACAAAAATTTCAGCCATCTAAAGCACCCCCTTCTCTTTCATGATTTCTGCAAGCTTGGAAGCAGCCTCTGCCGGATCACCTTCAAGGATCTCAGCCACCTTTGTCACCGGTGGTACGCTCAGCTCTTCGATAACCGTCAATGAACCTTCCTCTCCGACATCCTTGGGTAAAAGTCCAAGATCGCTGATGTCAAGCAGTTTTATCTCCTTCTTCGAGGCTTTTCGGATGCCCATAATTGAGACATATCGTGGTTCATTGATCCCGGTCTGAACGCCAACAACGGCTGGTAGATCCATCTCCAGAACTTCCATAAGTCCGCCTTCAAGCTCACGCTTCACCTTTGCCTTGCCATCCTCGATATCAAGTCCCACAGCGAGCGTTGCATGTGGCACACCGAGCATCTCTGCGAGTGCGACAGGTACAATTCCAGCACCAAGATCGCCTGCCTGAGCGCCTGTTAGGACCAGATCATAATCAATATCCTTTATCGCGGCTGCAAGCGTCTTTGCGATCGCCATTGAGTCAGATCCCGCCAGTGCAGGATGGTCGATCCTGATTCCCGTATCTCCTCCCATCGCAAGTCCACGACGTATTACCTCTTTTGCTTCCTCGTCTCCGACACTGATCACGGTGATATTGCCACCAAGCTTCTCCTTGATCTGCACCGCTTCTTCGACTGCATAGTTGTCCCACTCGTTGATCTCAAAGGCGAGATCATCTTTCTTGATGTCTTTTCCTGTGATTACCACATCCGCCTCAGATGTGTCAGGAACCCGTTTTACACAGACTACTATCTCCATATTGTTCCTCTCCAGTATCTTATCTGATCCTAAAACTATAACGACTCCGCAAGGAGTTCAAGAATATCTTTTACAATGATCTGATCATCATATCCCGCGGTCTTGACCGCATCCTCCAGGGTTAACATGCAGAACGGACATGCGACAGCGATGATCTCTGCACCCTGCTCAGCCGCATCTCGCACCCGCACAACAGCGGTACGCTCTCCTTCTGCCCCCTCGTTCCACATCATGCCGCCACCGCCTTCACAGCAGAGACTTCGTTCCCTTGAACGTTCCATCTCGACAAATGTCACACCAGGGATCGCCTCGATCACTTTTCGTGGCTCGTCATAGATTGAGTTATGTTTTCCAAGATAACATGGATCGTGATATGTGACAACCTTTCCAAGCTCCTTTGATAACTCCAGCCCATCTTTATCAATCAACTCTGCCAGAAATTGCGTATAATGCTTTACCCCGAAGTTAACATCCGCATACTCACTGTACTTGTTTGAGAATGCGTTATAGCAGTGGGGCGAGATTGTGACCATATCTTTGACCTCAAAGCCACCAAATAACTCGATGTTCTCCTCTACAAGCATCTCGAAGAGTCCTTCCTCACCCATCGCATGCATCTCACTCCCGCAGCATGACTCCTCATTTCCAAGAATGCCATAGTCAACACCTGCGGCATTGAAAACTGTTGCAAACGCCCTCGCCACATCCTGGACGCGCGGATCGTAAGACGGTGTGCATCCGATAAAAGCAAGGAGTTCTGCAGTTGCGCCACCGGTGAGATCTTTGACCTCCCCTTCAAAGTCCTGGAGCCATTCGGTCCGCTTCATCTTAGATCTGCCCCAGGGGTTGCCGTTCTTGACCGTAGATTCAAGTGCTTCCATTATCGTCTTTGGAACGCCACGCCCCTCTTCGATGAGAAGGCTTCTCATACCGAAGATTACCTCTGCTGGATCAAGGCTTCGCGGGCATCGACTCGTGCAGGTGCCACAGGATGTGCAGTCCCAGAGTTCTTTCAAGCCCAGAACAGCATCAGAACTCTCACTTACAAGTGCCGTTCTCATCATCCTGCGAACATTCAGCGGTGATTTCAAAGAAACAGTGCATCCACCCGTGCATTTACCGCATTGCATACAGGTGTAAAGATCAAATTTTTGAGCAAACGGCTCTCCTGCAATTTCCATCATTTATGCTTCTCCTCTCTAAAGATGAATAAACATATATTTTATACTTACACATTCTCACAGGATCACACTAATAAAGTTTTCTAAATCTATCAATCATGAGGTTAAATGCAGAAAAATATCATAATAAAAGGTGTGAAAGCGCATAACTTGAAGGACTTCGATTTAACGCTCCCAAGAGATAAATTTATCGTGATAACAGGCGTATCTGGCTCTGGCAAGTCTTCTTTAGCATTTGACACAATATATGCTGAGGGTCAGCGACGTTATGTGGAATCGCTCTCAGCCTATGCCAGACAATTTTTAGAGCAGATGAAGAAGCCTGAGGTCGATTACATCGAGGGGCTATCGCCTGCGATCTCGATAGATCAGAAGAGTGCAGGTAGAAATCCGCGATCAACCGTTGGGACGATCACAGAGATCTATGATTATTTGAGGATATTATATGCGAAAATTGGCGTGGTTCACTGTCCGGAGTGTGGGAAAGAGGTCAAACGGCAGAGTGTTGATGAGATTGTTGATCGCATACGCTCATCTGTTAGAGAGCAAATCCAGATTCTGAGTCCACTTGTGAAGGATCGAAAAGGAGAATATAGGCAGCTCTTTGAGGATTTGAAGCGACGGGGGTTTGCGCGGGTGAGAGTTGATGGGAGTCTCTACCATTTAGATGAAGAAATTCCACTTGATAAGAATATTAAACACCGTATAGACCTTGTAATCGATCGGATCAGGGTGCAGGATGAAGATAATATCGTGGAACGAGTAACCGAGGCCGTGGAGCTCGCACTTAAAGAAGGAGATGGAATTCTGAGGGCGGTGATTGATGAGAATGAGTTAATCTTCAGTGAGGCTTTCTCCTGTCCTGAGTGCGGGATTGATTTTGAGGAGTTGAGTCCCCGCGTATTCTCGTTCAACTCACCGTACGGTGCATGCTCATCCTGCCAGGGGCTTGGTATCAGAATGGTAATCGATGAGGATCTCGTTGTCCCTGACAGGTCGCTATCACTTGCTGATGGAGCAATCCAGCCATGGGGAACGAAAGGATATGCGTACCAGATGCTTCGAGGGCTTGCGGATCACTATGGATTCAGCATGTCTACCCCTTTTGAAGATCTTGCCCCAGCGATTCAGGAGATGATCTTCTATGGCTCAGGTGATGAAGAGATTGAGATGAATCTCCGTGGAAAGAGAATGAGCCACCGGTTAATAAGGGCATTTGAGGGCGTAATCCCCGGCATGATGCGCCGTTACCAGGATACGGGTTCAAGCTGGTCAAGGCGTGAGATCGAACGGTACATGCGGATGATCCCCTGTGATGCATGTGGTGGTACAAGGCTGAGAGCCGTGGCGCGGGCGGTTACAGTTGGAGAGATGGGAATTGCCGAGTTTACGGGGCTTGCGATATGCGATGCCCTTAAGTTCATCAGGGATCTCAAGCTCTCGGAGAAGGATAAGATCATCGCAAAAGAGATCCTTCGAGAGATCGAGGGACGGCTTGAGTTTCTTGTGAGTGTTGGACTCGGGTATCTGACACTCGATCGAGGATCTGCAACACTCTCAGGAGGGGAGGCACAGCGGATCAGACTTGCATCACAGATCGGATCTGGGCTTGTTGGTGTACTCTACGTGCTGGATGAGCCTTCGATCGGTCTTCACCAGCGAGATAATGAGCGGCTGATTGAGACCCTCAGAAGGCTCTGTGATCTTGGAAATACGCTCATAATCGTTGAACATGATGAAGGAATCATAAGAAGCGCGGATCACATCGTGGATCTTGGACCTGGAGCAGGGGAGCATGGTGGATGGGTCGTTGCAGCGGGCACAGTCGATGAGATCTGTAAGGTTGAGAACTCAGTCACAGGAAGGTTTTTATTAAAAAAAGAGATAATTTCGATCCCCAAAGTTCGAAAAAAGCCAGAAAAAGGTTTTATTGTGGTACGAGGTGCGCGTGAGAATAACCTCAAAAATATCGATGTTTCGATACCGATCGGACTTTTCACGTGTGTGACTGGCGTATCAGGCTCTGGTAAGTCCACGCTCGTGAATGAGATCCTCTACAAGGCACTTGCGAGGAGGGTGAACCGTGCAAAGACCTACCCTGGCAGGCACAGTGGGATTGATGGCGTTACGCTCATCGATAAGGTCATCGTGATCGATCAGTCACCTATCGGGCGAACACCAAGATCAAACCCTGCAACCTACACAGGCGCGTTCACACCGATTCGAGAACTTTTTGCAAAGACTCCTGAGGCGCGTAAACGCGGATATAAACCAGGAAGGTTCAGCTTCAATGTCAAAGGTGGAAGGTGCGAAGCATGTGAGGGCGCAGGATTTATCACGATCGAGATGCACTTTCTGCCTGAGAAGTATGTCGAGTGTGAGGTGTGCAAGGGATCGAGATACAACCGTGAGACGCTTGAGGTAAAGTACAAGGGTAAGTCGATTCTTGATGTATTGAATATGTCTGTTGAGGAGGCGTATGAGTTTTTCAAGGATATTCCAGCGATTGAAAAGAAGCTTAAGACACTTCTTGATGTCGGGATGGGGTACGTTCGTCTGGGTCAGCCTGCAACAACGCTCTCAGGAGGAGAAGCACAGCGGATAAAGCTTTCGGCAGAGTTAAGCAAGCGTAGCACAGGAAGAACGCTCTACATCCTCGATGAACCAACGACAGGACTTCATTTTGCGGATGTGAAGAAGCTTCTTGGTGTGCTCTTCAGGTTGCGGGATGAAGGGAATACGATCGTCGTGATCGAGCATCACCTTGACGTGATAAAGTCCGCGGATTATATCATCGATCTCGGGCCTGAAGGTGGGGATGAAGGGGGCGAGGTTGTGGCAGTGGGATCACCAGAGGAGGTTGCAGCGTCAGGGACGTATACAGGGGAGTGGTTGAAGCGGGTGCTATAAGGTGATATTCGATAACATGTCCACACCCGAGCGAATTGGGGGGTATCCGCTTCTGACCCTACAATACTTGACCCAAACATCATCCACTACAATAGACCCCCTTCACAATTAAACTCCAGCTCATCGTATCATATTGTCTTCCTGTGTATCTTCTTTTAGAGCGGGGGATGCATTTCCTGACCAGAGGCTCAATATACCCCTGTTTCAGAAATAGTCTGGGAATATTATAAGAAGAGATGGTCTGAGTATGGATAATTACGCAAGATGCTCTCAGTAATATAAAAACAAACCCCCCTACTTGGGGGGCCACTTCTCTTCCAAAAATCCGGGTATACGTCCTGAGTCGCCTGGACCCACGAGGATATTCCAGCCAAGTGTATCCTCAAGCTCGCCGGATATTCTTGCCGTAAGTCCCGGTATGATCAGGGTCTTGTGTGTCACCGCCTCCTCAAGGTTAATATCCGCCTTCTCCATCGTATCCTTGACCTTGGCTGACGTTAACTGCCCACCTGCAAGTGCTGCCTCAACACCGATACCTTCTGTATCAACCACAAGGATGTAACAGTCGATGTTGTTGGATGCAACGTCACTCTCCACCGTGTAGTATGTCAGTGCGAAGTTCGTTGTCATAAATACAGGTGAATCCGCTGTCGGGTTACCGATCACATTGACGCCTGGATCAACCTGTACAGGTCTTCTTGGATCGACATAGATGTTATCAACAAGCGTTCGCTGGATCATCACGGCGTACGGCTCGATCGAGTGGAGGATCATGATGTCAGCATACCTGATCGTGAAGACATCTGCCAGCACAGTCTCCCAGTAAGTTGCATCGACAGGGTCATCATATACCATCCATGTCGTTAATGGGACAGACATAATCGGGTATGCGATATCTTTCTGACCTTCAACGATCCCCGCACGCCTTATCTGGAGAAATCGCTGGAGTGTCTGCTCAAGATCCTTCCCTGTTGGGTATGTCCCTGGATCAAGCACCAGGTCACTGATCCCCATCTTCTCAAATGATACCGCCATTGACTTCAAGAGATCGAGGTCAGCGGGTGCGTAGAGCGTGACAGCAACGTTGTACTTCTTTACAAGTTTTGCAACATCCTTCCAGTTGTCCTTGTTTGCTGCATAGATGAGTGGATTCTTATCGGCTGCAACCTCAAGCCCTGCCTCCAGAACCTTTGGATCAAATGAGCAGAGAACAAGCGGGAGAGGTGTCGTCTCAAGAACCTTCCTGACACATGCTCCAAACTTTGCTGGATCGTTAGATGTCGATCTTACAGCAACACCATAGAGCCTCAGAAAGTCCCCTACATAGAACTTCTGCCAGTCTGTGATCGCCTTTACCCTTGCAACGAGATCTGCCTCATCCATCGTATCCCAGACATCATAGACGAGTGCGGTCTCATCGAAGAATGTTAGCTGGTGACGGTGCATCACGTCCTCGCCACCGATCTTTATCGCGCGCTCACCAACGCCAAGTACAATCTCCTTTATCTCTGGTGCTAAAAGCTCTGAAAGCTCCTCGTACTTCTTCCTGAACTTATCCTCAAGTATCGGCTTGCAGGTTTCAAGCTTAACCTCTCGCTCGATGAGCTTTGCAGCAAACGCCATGCACGTTGCTTCACCGCACTCACCGCAGTTGGTCTTTGGGAGATAGTCATAGATCTCGAGTGGACTTGATAACTTCATCCTTCACACCTCCAGTGTTACCCAATCATCGATCGGGACCGGTTTTGCTTCAACATCCCCTCTGAGTGTTCGGGTAATCTCCTTGACCGTTGCAGCAGCGCCTGGGTGCATCATCATGAAAAGATCGCCTCCTGCCACCCCGAGTGTCAGACCTGTAATGATCTCGAACAATGGCCCTCTGTACTCACGGGGTCCCCAGTCTGAGTCTTCTTTCAGTGGCGACTCTTTCATCCATGCCTCTCTCGCACCCCATGCGTTCGTGATACCACATGAGATCGGGAAGTTCAGGTCTGTATCGCCTTTGAGCGCCATCAGCCGCATCCGCTCGATATTCGTGAAGGCATAGTCGATACCATATCCCAAGGCAGCGGTTGTTGGGTCGATCACGATATCCTTCCTGTTCACGCCAGCCTTGAAGAGGTACCTGTTCAGGGTCTTCTGGTTGTTTATATCAAGCTGTGTCCATGAGAGAATAACATGTCCGTGGTCCATCGCTGCCTTTGCGATCCGTTCATAGTCCATGTTGAGGTTTGCCGATGCGATCAAACACCTCTCACCCTCTGCAACCTCTGCCGCAGCCTCGAGGACTGCTGGATCTTTGTCAGGATTTCCTGAACCACCGATCACAATCGGGACCTTTACAGCCTGCAAAACCTCCTCAACAACCTTTGCAGCCTCTTTTGGTGGAGTATCCTTGATGAGAGGATCGGTACTGATCAGGTGAATCGTTACCATATCAGCCCCAAACTTCTCAACATTCTTCTTTGCCCACTCGCCTGGACTCTCCATTACATCCTCATAATGAACCTTCACCGCTTTTGCAAGTCCGATTGGCATATCAAAGCAGTCAAGTGTTATTGCAATGGGATTTGGCATTGGAGCTGCGTAATTGAAGAATGGTAGAGCACGCTCACCGCCGATTGTGACCGTTGTCTCACGTGTTCCGCCATCTGCTTTTGTTGCACCGATTGTGACCTCTTCCACTGCGGTTGTGTACTTCTCATGCTCAACCGAGAACTTCTCATCGAGTAGTTTCTCAAGTATCTCTGCCTCAGCAGCACCCACAGCAGGTGGAACGCCCACAGGTTGCATCAACGCCCCAACCGGGTACCCAAGCATCTGAGCAAGCTGCATCAGGTTCATCCCAATCTGTGCTGCTCCCTGTCCGATTGCAAGCTGCAGTGCCGCGGCATCTCCACCACCGCCTTCCAACATCTCGATCTCTACATCACCATCTATCACTACATTCTCAAGCTCTGCTATCTCGTACTTCTCAAGGATCTTTATTAGATCCTGGAAATTAATCGTGGTCATTTTAAACTATCACCTCACCCAACATATTTTTTAGTTCAAATCTAACCTCTCAACGAGATCTTTAACCGCTTCAAAGGCTGGAGAGTCATCTTTTAACTGAGTTAAAGGTAACCCATCCAGATCAAGCGCTGCAAGTTCCTCGTCAAAAGGTATGAAGCCAATTAACTCAAGATTCATCTTCTCTGCCATATTTTTCAACTTCTCGCGATCGTGTTCATTTCTGACCCTGTTTGCAATGACTGCAATCCGTTTTACCCTGATATTGAGCTCATTTGCAAGGGCCCTGATGCGATCTGCCGTATCAAGCCCTCTCTTTGATACATCGCTCACAACAAGGAGTAAATCTATGTCTCTGACGGTCCTGCGGCTCAAATGTTCAAGCCCTGCCTCGGTATCGATCACAACCATCTCGTAATTTCCCTCAAGTTTCTCGATAACGGCTCTTAAGATGTTGTTGGCATAACAGTAGCAACCCGGTCCTTCAGGTCTTCCCATCGCAATGATATCAAACCGATCAGCCTCCTCGATGATACTCATCACTCTGGACTCAAAGTATGATTGCTTATCAAGTTCAGGTGCCAGTTCATCCTTCTCATCGAGAAATCCTTCCCTGATGTCACCTACCGTCTTTGTAACGGGAAAACCGAGTGCATCAGCCAGGTTGGTATCAGGATCTGCATCTATCGCAAGAACAAGTTTATTTTCCGAGAGGATTCGAACGAGAAGCGCGGCTATATTTGTCTTTCCTGTGCCGCCCTTTCCAGATATCACGATGGTTGTCATTTCTGTGAAAAATATGAAAAAGAAGAGAGAAGGATCACTCCTTCTTCTTGAGTATTATCTTCTCCACCTTGATATTGGCGTTCTTCAAAACCAGCTTGATCCCGCCTGCTGCTCCACCAGAAGGTGCAAATGCGGGAAGCTGCATCTGTGGCATCATGCCGGGCTGCATCATTGGCATCTGTGGCATTGCTGCTGCCTCTGGTGCTGCTGCTTCTGCAGCCTCTTCGACTTCCTCCTCTTCTTCTGCTGCCCATTTTGCGACCATCGGGTGATTGACCTTCTTCATGAACTCCATCAGCTGGGTGACGTCTGTTGCATCCTCCTCTGTTGCGATCTTATCACGCATATCCTCAGGAATCGCCTCGAGTATACGATCTTTCAGATCTTTTGGAAGCCAGGCAGTCGTTGTCCATCCCCCTTCACCCTGAAGGAACTTCGGGGAGAAGAAGTACTGAATACCGATACCGAGGAACCCGAGTGTCTGCTTACCACCACCAGCCTGCCCTGCCATCGAGGAGAATGGAAGTCCGTTAGGTGTTGCAGCTGGGAAGTTTCGATCGACCCATCCGATCGCCTGCACCTCTGGCATGTAGAACCCGATCACCTCGAAACAACCACAGGATGTGTGTGGGTACTCCATGAACGTGTAGAGCATTATCCTGTCATACTCACCACCTGATAGCTCAACCGCCTTTTCGTTGACCCCCGTGTACTCACCCTTCAGCTCATCAAGGCACTCACCCTTCTCGATCGGGAAATTTGGTCCTTCTGGATCTACTTTTGCAGCGGCTCTGCAGTCAAACCATGTCATCGCACCACAGAGTGATGTTCGATCGGGTGTTACGACACAGACGCTTGTTGGTGCAAACGCCTGACAGAGTGTGCAGCCATAGAAGACGTCCGCATCCTCATCATGCATCGCACGTGCTCGCTCATCCCTTGCCTTGTAGATTTCCATCGCTTTTGCAAGCTCTTCCTTCACCTTCTCTTCATCTGTGATATAGATCGCTTCCATCTTCTCAATGAATGGGAGCTCGTTCTTGTAGAGCATCATCGTCGCCTTTGCGATCTGTTCAAATGATTTCAGTCCGTTCTTGATCATGTCCTTACTGATACGTACCCAGATATCATACCGCTGGTTTAAGTGCATATACCCCTGCATGTATGGCTGGAACTCGTGATGCCTTCGCTCAAGGACCGCCTCAAGATCTGTCTCAAGCTGCTCGCCTGCCACCTTGTAGATCATACCGTAGGGATAAAACCCGCCTTCTTCCATATCAAGGATGTCAGGACCAATGAGCGTTACCTTTCCGTCCTCAACCTCGTTCGGATCGTCAACCACCTGTACAAGCTCGAAGCCATCTTTTGTCGATCCTCCAAGCTCGACATACATATCTCCTTTTCTTACTCGCTCGCCCTCATACATCGGGCTAATCTCAAATGGAAACTCTTCTGCCATTTAAAACCTCCTTTACAATACAGTAATTAACTTATCCAGCATCTCTAAATATTCTGCCTGGCGCTTTGGGCTATAGTTCCCAAAGGTCATGCGGGCGTGTGGATGGTAGTACTTATCGATCGAGACACCACGTATCAACGGATCGGTTCCAAAGTTCTTGATCGCTGATAGCATTGCTGATGCATAGTAGTATATAATCCCGAAGAAGACCACGACATCGTAATTGCCCTGACCATCAAGTCCCTTCCATTCCGGATCAAGGATACAGTTGGTAAGCTCATGGAGCTGGTAATAGTATACCTCTCCATCGTACTCACGCTCAACAAAACCCCGAATAGCAGGGCCTGTTGCAGCGATCGGAATCCCTTTCTTACCGATGGCGATCGCCCTGTCGAGCATACCATCATCCTCAAGTATCTCTGAACCCACGATCAAGAGCGGTCGCTTTGCAGATTTTATCAATCTCCCGATTGTTTCTGGTGCTGCCAGCCTGCCGCTCTCTGGACCATGTGTGTTTCCTGCGTCAAACGAAAGATAATTTTGTGGAGAACATGAACCCCCACAAGAATCACAACCCATATTTTATCACCTCTTCTCAGGTAGTAATCGTTCAAGTAGCGTTGGATTAAACGAGGGATCCACACCCTTCACCGGACCTGAAACGATCTTCTTCTTCTTCCAGTCGATCTTCCAATCCTGCTCCTCCTCAAGAAGCTGTAGGTAGTACTCCTTCTTTGCAAGCGGAAGGTCGGTCTCACTTCTCACATAGAGGTGCCAGTCTGGGGGCATTACTTTCAGGTACTTCATCGAGAGGTCGATGTAGTGTGTCAGCTTGATCATTCGTCCAGGGGACGTATCAGCAACCCTGAAGCAGAGTTTTGCCATCAGTGGTAGACACTCTTCTATCGTCTCTGCTGCAACAAGCAGATGCTCAGGACATGGCTCGCAATAGAGTTCTTCTCCGTTTCTTGTATCATAGACCTTCCATCGCTCCGGTAGATCCCTTCGCCCTAGGAATGCCCTTCTGTACTTAACACCGTGTGGACCCACAACCGCGGGAACACCGAGCCTGTTGAAACCTGTTGCAATCGATGCTGCCTTCTGTGACATCGCACCCCATGCAACACCACATGCTCCTACCCTGTTTATGATATAGTCTGCGATCTCGTCATAGTTTGCCCTGATGTTTCTCCTGGCAAAGATCGATGCAACCTTGATCGCAGCACCGTGTATGTGTGCATTTGAGACACATGATCCGATATTAAGCACGCATCCCTTATCAAAGTCATCTGGATACCTCTCATACACCGATTTTCCCTCATCATCCAGATAGAATCCACAATCGATCGCCATGCACCCTGTCAGGGTCACGATGTAACCCCTCGATGCAAACTCATCAACGATCGTGTATACATCCTTTGTTCCGTTGGGGTAGTTTCCGCATCCAATCGGTGCGATAATACCAGGGATTGTTCCAAGCACAAGCGGCGCTCCGACCTGTCTGATCTCAGTATCTCTCACAGGACCTCTGCCTGCCCTCATCTTGCCCTTCTCTTTCTCAATAACCGGGCGTGCAGCTTTCACCATAACATCAACGATCGGGATGTGCTTCTTGCAGACCTGTTCACACCTGCCGCACCCAACACATTGATCAAACATCATGATAAGCGGCTCTAAATCACCCTCGAGTGCCTTCTTGTTTGCTCCTCCGATCCTCAATCCCTGTGGACATGCGAACGTACAGCTGCCACACATCGTACATGACTCAAGGTATTCTTTGAACGCTTCATCACTGAGGATATACTCCTTCTTTGCCCGCTTCGGGTGCATCTTCCTTGCAACCTCGACAGCGACCTTCCCGACCTGGAATGGATCAAGGATCACAACACCTGGGACCCTTCCCTCAACAAGATCATCGATTATCTCATCCTGGTCATCGCCTGTGCGGTCGACAAGTCCGTGCATCGCCTTATCGTTCGTGCAGATGACAGGCGATCCAACGACCTTTGCCTGCTTCAGGATGTCCGCCCTGATACACTGTTCATCGATCACGATCACATCTGCGAATCCAGCCCTGATAACCCTGAGCTGTCTGCCAAGCGCTGAGACGATCTTCGCCTTCTGATACTTCCGTGTTACATCAATCGCTGTACAGCATATACCACCGATCTCCACCTCATCCTCGAGACCTTTCTCGGTGAGGTATTCTACGATATCAAATGTTGGTGGTGCGTTGTGCCCGATGACGATAACCGTTGGCTTCTTTGTATCGATCGAGCCCATCCCAACCTCGAAGAACGGCTGATTGCTCTCACCATGTGGCATATCATAGTATGCGATCTGCACCATATCGGCGACCTCTTTACCGAGTGAGTCGAGCATCCCCATCTGGAGTGCTTTTGACTCAAAGTCCATGTATGATCCTTCCTGTCCTGTGTGGAGTGCGTCTGCAAGCTGCACGATATTCTCCTCAATGTAATCAAGAACAGGCAGGAAGTCTCGGATCTTTTTTGGCTTTATTCCGGTTATAAGCTGTGTCAGCGGTGCTGGTACGTTGATCTCTGTTCCGAGATCGAATGGTATATCAACGCCCCATCGATGCTCAAGGTCATGTATCATGTGCCTGCCATGTGCCATGTGTGCTGACGCACCGACAAGGCATGCAAGAAGCACGATCCTGCCCTGCATCGCATCCATCCTTATACCACATGCACCGTACTTGTTCCCGGAAAGATCGCACTTCCCATAGGTACAGAGCGCACAGACGTCACAGAGCGGTGCGTAGAAGGGTTTATACCTGTTAAGTAGCTTGTAATCCCAGTTTCTGAGATCAGCCATCTTTGGCATCGGGTAGGGACCCATTGGCTCCCATTCTTCCTCCTCTTCCCCGATACGACCGATGTTGATCTGGACATTTTCCCATCCTTCAATCTTGATTGTTCCACCAATCTCTTCCAAAATGATCTCTCCTTTTACCTTTGGTGATAGCTGTATTTTAACTCTATATAAAGATTGTTTTTTTGTTTTACGGGGTGTGATCAGCAAATGGCGAGAAGACCAAGTAAAATTGCAACCCTTGAAGTTTCACCGCATGCGCCTATAACATCCCCTGATACACCGCCAAAACTCCGTCTTGCGATCAACGTCAGGATGAGTACCACTGGAATGACAAGAAGTACAGCAAGCGCGATCTGACCTGCAAATGAAACGAGTAAAACGAGTAAGATTGTCAGAATGCTTCCAGCTGCGATCTGAAAGTTTCCAATCCTCTCAAGAAATACTGAACCAAGCCCCTCGTGTGATGGCGTTCCAAGGTATGATATAAGGAGCATCGCGTACTTACTCCCAACCTCAGATAATAGAATCGATTTTATGAAGATTGAAAGCCCTAAAAGCGCAAGCTCGGAAAATGCAGCGACATCAAGTCCTATCAGAAATATACAGCTCACAAGACCACTTATACCGAGTCTCGTATCCTTCATCGCAGATCGTTTTCTCATTGCATCACCGTGTACCATCATTCCATCTGCAACGTCCGCAAGCCCGTCGATGTTATTAAATCCAGTGATAATTAGTGCTACAAGAAAAACAAGCATACCTGTTACAAGCGGTGGAAATAAATAGAAGCTTAAAACTGCGAATAGAGAGCATATAACTGCTATCAAAGCTCCAAGTACTGGAAGCAAGTATGCATGGTCGGCAGCACCCTCAAAATCCCCGTTCTTTATGGGTATTATTGTAAAAAAGCCTATAACATCTTTGATGCCCTTAATAAGACGCATTGCTATGATCACCTTATAGGTTACATAAATCAGTAAAGTTCAAATAAATATAGGTGAGAATTTTGAAAAACCCCTTACCCTCAACCCTAACAATCCACTGAAAATTCTTTTTAACCAAATCGAAATGCTACTACTTGACCGGTAGGCACTCATACCATGCTTTAACAGTGACCTGACCTCTTCAAAGTTCCTCACCTGTCGTTCTCCCCTGTAGATAAGTTTTGGGGGACTATAATTGAGCGGTCTTTTTAGCCCCATTCGCCTCCCTCAATGATCTCCATCACCCGCTCCAGATCAAGGTGTCTGGATACAAGCGCTGCCAGCTTCCTAAACCCTTTCTCCCTGAATGTCTCAAAGTCAAGATGTTGAGGTGGCAAAACGCCTTTCATCTCAAAGAGATGGTCGAGCACACTCCCCCTGAAGGTCTTCTCATCAAATACGCCATGGAGATACGTACCAATCACATTTCCTGCGGTGTTGACATGCCCTACTGGATAATCCGCCATGAATGAAACATCTTCTTCACCATCTGTCACCCCCATGTGGATCTCATAGCCTGTAACCTCACCACCTTTCAGCATCCCTCCTTTATCAGCTATTTTTGCTTTAGTCCGTCTCACAATCTTTTTATACTCCTTAAACTCAGTCTTGAGATTCAGAAGCCCAAGCCCCTCAACCATCTGCCCGTCCCCTCCACCTTCAACGCTATGATCGATGATCACATCCCCAAGCATCTGGTAACCACCGCAGAGACCGATGATCGCAACCCCTTCTCCTGCGAGCTCCTTTATGCGATCTGCGATACCTGTTTTATTCAGAAACTCCATGTCGTTTATTGTGTTCTTGCTCCCAGGGATTATGACAAGATCCGGTGAGCCAAGTTCAGCCCGTCTATAAACCCATCTAACCCCCACACCCTCTTCCATAAGAAGCGGCTCGATGTCAGCAAATATCGAGACATACGGAAGCCTGATGACGGCTATATCAACCACACCACCGTAGCTTACCATCTTTTCGATCGATACAGAATCTTCCACAGGTATATCAAGATCCGCGTAGGGGAGAATTCCAAGATTCGGTATACCGGTCCGCTCATAGATATACTCGATCCCGCTATCAAGGAGTGAGGCATCCCCTCTAAATTTGTTTATGACAGTACCTGCAACACGACACCTGTCATCACCAATGAGGTCAATCGTTCCGATGATACTTGCAAATACGCCACCCAGCTCGATGTCTGCAACAAGAAGAACAGGCGCATCTGCCATTCTTGCGATACGCATATTCGAGATGTCATGCTTTATGTTGATCTCTGCAGGGCTACCAGCACCCTCGATGATACAGACATCGTATTCCCGCTCCAACCTCTCATACGACTCCTTAACCGCCCTGATCCCTTCTATCTCTGCAAAAGCATAGTAATCTCGCACATGTAGGTCTGCATACGGCTTCCCGTGCACGATTACCTGGGATACCCCCTCACCTTTGGGCTTCAAAAGAATAGGATTCATATCCACCCTTGGCTCTTCCCGTGCAGCCCATGCCTGAACCGCTTCTGCATAAGCCATCTCGCCATCGTTTGCCACGTATGAGTTCAGGGACATGTTCTGTGACTTGAATGGTGTTACTTTGTACCCTTTATCTGATAGAATCCTGCAGAGTGCTGCAACAAGTATTGTCTTACCCGCATTGGAGGACGTGCCCTGGATCATCAACGACTTCATAAGGCAATTGGGACTTACGATAGCTTTATAAATTTTTCTACCTTATTATTCATTAAAGATGGAAGCGGAATATAAGAATAGAAAAATTCAAAGATCTGATGAGATCATGGATTGGGAGATCGAAGAGCTTATAGCTTCTTTGAAGAGTAAAGATAGGTTTACGCGATTGAATGCGCTATTCGTTATCAGAAACTCAAACGATGAGCGTTTTATAGAGCCATTAATCTCGCTTACTCATCACGAAAATCGGGCTACGAGAGAATACGCACTCTACCTACTCGCAACTCTCGAAAATCAAGTTGCATGCGGAGAACGTGTGGTTGAGACATTCATCAAGGCTTTGAATGACGAGAATCCTTCTATACGAAGGTATGCCACTCTGGTACTCGGTTACTTTGGAGATGATGCTGCTGCAAAGCCACTCATCAAAGCGTTGAGGGATACGGATGAAAAAGTAAGGGAAGAGGTTATGAACGCCTTATCAAGCATTTTGATTGGTATGGGCCCAAGGCGGGCGACTGGAAAAATATGAGATATTAATCAAGCGTCTTTGACGTCGTTGTGAGTTTTACGTGTTTCACTCCTTTTAGAGCCATGATATCTTCTGTTATCTGTTTGATATCCCGCATGTTACCACGGGCAAGGAGGACTTCGAGACAGTTGTCATGGTCAAGATGGACATGGAAGGACGTTCCGAGCAGTCCGATTGAACTGTGCTGGATCTCAAGGAGTTCATCATTCAATCCACGCTGATGGTGATTGTAGATGATTGTTATAACTGCAACCCGGTCACCTTCTTCTTCACCCATCCACTCGTAATCTACGATGTAGTTCCTGATCGCATCTCTTATGCCCTCCGATCTCGAAGAGTATCCCCTCTTCTTTATTATGCCATCAAACCGAGTTAGTAGATTATCTGGAAGTGATACCCCTATTCTCATAAGTTCTTGTTCCATCTTAAACACCCTTTTCCCATAAAAAAATAAAGATTATGAAGGAATTAGTCCTTCATCTCCTTCTAAATTATGGTATTGCCTTAGACTTTCCTGAATGTATCGCTGAGACGTCACCAGTATGGCATACCGTGCAGTCCTTGCCACGTGGTATATGAACCTCTACCAGATTGCCCTCTACAGATGCTGTTGCATCCGGGTATGCATGGCAGTTCTCACAAACGGTGTAATCGCCCACTGGCTGTGGGACTGTTGGTGGCATACCGTGACAGAGCTTGCAAGGAACTGCTGCCTCTGGATGCACCGTGTGAACATCTGCTTCATCGCCGCTTGGCGTTTTGTGACACTTCAGGCACTTGTCCCCACCGTGCAAATGCGCATCAAGATCCTCTGAGCCTTCATGGCACATCAGACAACTTACCTGCTGAACCGGTGTTGATACAGGTGTTTGGGTTACCACAGGGGTTGTCGGTACTGGTGTTGTTGTCATTGTCGGTGTTGCTGTGGGCTCTCCGTTATTCACACAGCCTGCGCACCCAACAACAAAAAGAACTACCAACAAAGCTACAACCGTGTATAATCGTTTAACCATTCTATCACCCTCTGTAATATTTATAATCTTATTTACCCTCCATCTTTTAGCTAATAAAGGTTTCGATAAGCGCCTGTAGCCAATCGATACAGAGATAGATTTATATGAAAGGTAAAATCTTATGATAAATATAAGGAAGGCAAATATAGGAAAAGGAAACGCTTATTTATGATCGAGGATTTCTACGAACTCCCGCTATACAGACCTCCAAGCGAGGCACACAGTCTCTTAATCAGGGCGACGCGTGGCTGCCCATGGAATAGATGTGGATTCTGCAGCATGTACCGGAACCTCAGGTTCAGTATTCGTAGCGTTGGTGAGGTCAAGTCTGATATCGATCGTGTGTCTGAGTTATTAGGGGATTCACCGAAGACTGCGTTCATCGGGGATTCAAATAGCCTTATCATGAAGACCGATGAACTCTGTGAGATAATCAGATATCTTTATCGTAAATTTCCATGTCTTGAGCGTGTTACAACATACGGACGCGCCCATACCATCCTCAAGAAAGGTGTTGAGGATATGAGAAAACTCAGCGAAGCAGGGCTTTCAAGAGTTCATGTTGGGCTTGAGACAGGGGATGACGAACTTCTTGCACTTGTAAAGAAGGGTGTAACAGGCGACGAGGCGATTAAAGCGGGCTTGATCGTGAAGGAAGCAGGTCTCACGCTATCTGAGTATGTAATCCTTGGACTTGGTGGAAAACAGATGTGGGAGCAGCATGCAAGGGGAACTGCCAGAGCACTGAATGCGATCGATCCTGATTTTATAAGACTCAGGACACTTATGGTGATCGATGGCACGGGAATCGCTGAGATGATAAAAGAGGGGGCATTCACGCCATCTACACCGACTGAGATCCTGATCGAGGAACGACTTCTCATCGAGGAGCTTGATGTGACAGGTGAACTTCTCTCAGATCATGTCTCAAACTACCTCTCAATCAATGGAAAGCTCCCAGATCAAAAGGAGGAGATGCTTGAGTTTCTTGATATCACGATCGAATCCCTGAAAATCTCACCCGAACTTTCAGGATCGATTCTCCAGCCAGAATATCTCAGGCGGTTGTAGCGTTTTAGAATCGAGGGGAACGGTACAATTCACACAAAAACTTTAATATTTAAAAATGGTAGTAGATTATATGATGAATATGATGATGGCAAATCCTGGGTGGTGTGTGCATGGGTGAATTTTGCTGTCCTCTGTGTTCGAAGAAGATCGAGCTTGATACGATACTCAGCTCTAAGAGCGAGTTTGTGCAGGATATTATAAAGGATATAGGCGAGGTTGAACGCTTACAGAATGTGAAGCATGACGCCGAACTCCTCTCGATATGTACCCGCTTCTTTCCCTCACGCCAAAAAGAGGGTTTTGAGTTTCATGAGGATATCATACGAAAGAAGAATGAGGCACTTAAAGCTGCAAACGGTGGGCTTCAAAGTAATATCCGCCTGATCGAAGCCAAGCTCAGGAAGGAGAAGTCTCTACTTGAGCGTGAGAAGAAGCTTAAGACTTACTACGAAAATCTGGTGAACCAATGAAGAGCAGATGTCCTTTCTGTAACGATGAGATCTCTGAAAAAGATCTTTCAACGCTCCAGGATAGCCTTAAGAGCTACCTTGAGGAGGAGATCGGATCACTGGATGATCAGATCGGAGAGATACGAAAAAGGACCGACGACTGGTTTCTCGCCTACCCGGACTTCGTTGAGATTGTCGGAAAGATCATGGCAGATAGCAAAGAGGAGTTTATCCGGCTTGGACGCGAGTATGATGAACTTAAATCTGAGAACGATGCCTTAACTGAGCGGGTGAATGAGTTATCATCAGCGCTTTTAGCTATACAGGACGAACTCAAAGATGTGATGAGACGTAGAATTGCCCTTGAGAAAAAAGCAAAATCTTTAAAGAAAGCCTGATAAAAATATTGGTTAGTCATGGCAAAAATTCGAAGGATGGTTCTTGACGTCCTGAAGCCGCACCAGCCAAACGTTGTCGAGTACGCCTATATGCTTGGTGATATCGAAGGGGTCGACGGTGCGAACCTGAGCGTTGATGAAGTTGACCAGGAGACAGAGACCGTGAAGATCACGCTTGAAGGGGATAACATAAGTTTCGACCTGGTTGAGGCGACGATCCAGAAGCTTGGTGGATCTGTTCACTCAATCGATCTCGTTGCGACAGGCAAGCGACTGGTCGAGGATGTTGATACCTTGATGGATTAGGAGGGGTCATCATCAAAGGAAGGGTGTGGAAGTTCGGAGATAACGTCGATACAGATCAGATCATCCCCGCAGAGTACCTTGTAACAGGAGATCCGAAAGAACTCGCAAGATATGCCTTCTGCAAGGTTAGAGGTGAGTTTGCTAAAGAAGTTAGAGAAGGAGATATCATCGTTGGAGGATCTAATTTTGGATCTGGCTCGTCGCGGGAGCATGCTCCACGGGCTTTGATCGGAGCAGGCATCTCATGTGTGATCGCAGCAAGTTTCGCGAGGATATACTTTAGAAACTCGATAAATA
Organism: Candidatus Syntropharchaeum sp.; assembly: GCA_026134025.1. Taxonomy (GTDB): domain Archaea; phylum Halobacteriota; class Syntropharchaeia; order Syntropharchaeales; family Syntropharchaeaceae; genus Syntropharchaeum. The sequence goes on along the minus strand of JAOQII010000002.1, from coordinate 691 downwards.
TAGGCTTACCTCCGATAGAATGCAAGATAAGGGCAGAAGACGGTGACATCCTCGAGGTGGATCTGGGTAAGGGTTTGATCAGAAATACAACAAGCGGGGAATCATTCAATTTTAAACCTCTACCTGGCTTTCTGCAGGAGATGGTTGATGCAGGCGGGCTCATCGAATGGTTAAGATCAAAGCCTCAATAGAGGAAATTGAGCGATACCGACCAGGGGAAGGAATCGAAGAGATTGCACGTGAGTTCGATTTGCGTGAAAGTCAGATTGTAAAGCTTGCCTCGAATGAGAACCCACTTGGTCCATCGAAAGCTGGTATTGCGGCCATTCTAAAGGGAGCGGGAGATGTAAACGTCTACCCAACTGCTGACGCCTCCCACCTCAGATCTGCGATCTGCTCACACCTCGGCGGTGATTTCGGGGTTGAGAACATCGTCTGTGGTAACGGCTCAGATGGCGTTCTTGAGGCGCTCGTGCACCTTTTTATCCATGAAGGTGACGAAGCCATAATTCCGATCCCAACATTCTCGTTCTATGAGCTTCTTGTAAGGATGCACGGTGGAAACCCTGTATTTGTTGAGCGAGATCGTGATTTCGGGTTCTCGGCAGATGATATTTGCTCAAGAGCGACAGATCGCACCAGGATCGTCTTTATCGCATCACCGAACAACCCTACTGGAAACTCGATCGAT
>JAOQII010000019.1 GCA_026134025.1 Candidatus Syntropharchaeum sp. | reverse complement strand
ATCCCAAGCGACCTGTTCAGGTGTTATCTCTGGACATTTTTCTTTAACTAGGCTGTGAATATGTTCTAGCTGCTTTTGGACATCATCGGGAGCAAGCATTCTCTTGACAGTGTCTATATCAAAATCAGATAGGGGGTAATCTTCCATTGCATTGCCTAAAGCACTTGATAATCTGTTCAAATTCTCAAGCCACATTGAGAATTTTTTTCCACTTTCATTGTCCCCCGTTTTTACCAAAGCATTGACTACTTGCTGAAGGCTCCCAATGGTGTTGCTAACATGACTAGTAATGAATTTAGATAATTCAGATATCCTCTTTTGATATTGTGATGCTTTTTCACTGCTCGACAACTTCTTTTCGAGATACTTATGTAATTCTCCCTCTGGCCAAGAGGTATCACATAAAGGACATTTTCCACTTTCATCAATCATTTCTATGCCAAGTTCGATTAAACGTTGTTTATTTAATGCCTGAAGTAATCTTGGATCTGAGCGAATAGAGATGATTGTTTCCCGAAGTACTTCATCTTTTTCTTTGATTTCTGTCTGTTTCTTCTCGGATATTACCTTTTGGAGGTTTTGAATGTCTCGCTCAAACAATTCAAAATTAGTAGCTCTATCTTTTGATATAGTAGTAGGAGGCGTTAGTCCAGTTTTTAGTTCATTATATTTGATTGTAGATATTTCTTGACCACCTAGAAGTACGCGGTTTTCATTAATAAATTCTAATACTTTGTCTTCTTGAAAGCTTTGTACTTGTATTGTGGCATTGACCGCCCCTTTAGCTGTCTCTACTGCACGCTCCGCAGCTTGTCGTTCTTTTTTTAAATCGTTTTGTACGCGAACAAAGGCCTTCCGGACATCTTCAATCTCAGAGATATTCAATAGATGCTGGATTTTTTGGGCTCGGGTACTTCCATCAGATGTAACATATTTAAGAATCTCACGCCTTGTCAAAACATGTTGTCCTCTATACGCGAGAGACAAAACAGGTTCTAGGTAGGGCCAGATGTTATCTTCACACTCCAATTTGTTAGGATTTTCAATACAACGCCTTATCTCGAAAGGTTCATCGACCTCTGACAACTGGATAACTGCACGTACGACTGCTTCAATAGATTCATGGTCAATATGTGGTCCATGCTCCTTTAATTTGAGATTGCCCGTCCCTTCCCCCATCAGACGTGATATTCTACCAGTCAATAAGAAATTAATTGCATCTACAATCGCACTCTTTCCCGACCCATTAGGACCCCAGATAACAAAATTATTTCCATCAGGCTTTAAGGAGAGATGAGTGATTCCACGGACATTATTTATTTCAAGCTCAATTAGTTTCATTGCCCACCCCTCTATTCGGAATTATGGCTTTTTTAACCTTGTTTGCTTTGTGCAATTCCTCTCTTGTGTTTAACTCCTTAAGCTTCTGAATACTCCCATCATCAAATTCGTCACTCCCTTCAATACTCTCAAACATTTTATTGAAAATTTTTTCGACCAGAGAAATACTCGATGTCTCTTCTTCTATCATTTCCGCTCCTCCTCTTCGAGCTGTTTTTCCATCATTATCTCGAACTGTCTAGAGATGAGTAGTCCTTTCTTTTTGCAGAATGCTCGGTATCTATCGTATAATTCCGCATTGACGCTTAAGGTTACATTTTTTGATGGCATGTTATCACATTCAAGCCCAAATATCCACAAATGTATTTAAAGGTTGGTATTGTCTTTTCGCCTTTAATGGAACTCCCCCTTCTGTTATTGAAAATTTGGGTGAAGCGAAGCGTAACCGTTTAACACCCGTTATAAGATAGTCCCGACTTGTCGGGATTTCTTTCTCAGTTCGTCTTTCTTTTCCGTTAAACGAAGGCAATAATGCCATGAATTTACGGTCTCCTTTTTGAAGGCAGGTTTTCGAATTGCAGATAACTCGTTCATATCCGCAATACTTCGTATATTATTCCAATCTGACGATATATACGAATTTCGTATATCCTTACATTTTGGTGGTATACCCAAACCCACTTCACATATACATCCCTCTACCAGAACTTCACCTATCTTCAGCCACTACCTCTCGACTCAAGACAGAGTCTAAGGAACTTTTAATCTCATCGATATCCCTGCTATTCACATGCGTACCCACTCCAAAAAATAAAAAAAGACCTCCCCCTCTACTTATACGGGTTCGGTCCCAGTTCTCTTATCTTCTCTGTAAATCTCGTTGCAGTATCTGCAAATTCACGCCCCATCGCAGCAGACATCATGAACATATCCACCCTGCCGCCCAGCCCCACCTTCTCAAGATCGCGTTTCAGGCGCTCGACACGGTCACGGGTGTAGTAGTTTCCTGTGAGATAATGGCACTGTCCTTCCATACACCCTGTAACAAGCACCCCATCTGCCCCCATCTCAAGGGCTTTCAGGATGTAGATCTGATCAACCTTTCCAGAGCATGGAACATGGACGATCCTCACATTCGGTGGATATTTCATACGGCTCACTCCTGCCAGGTCTGCTGCCGCATAAGAGCACCAGTTACAGCAGAAGGCAACAATTGACGGTTCAAAACTCATGTTACCACCTCGTTCAAATCAGCAAGAACACCTTCAATCTTATTTATTATCTGTTCATCCGTAAAGTGCTTCACATTGATCGCAAGTGCAGGACATTCGCCGGCGCAGATACCACAGCCCTTACATACGACCTCGTTCGTCTTTGCACGCCACCCAACCTCAAGCCGCTCCATCTCGATCGCACCGTATGGGCAGACCTCAAAGCACGTGGCACACCCGATGCAGATATCCTGGTTTACTTCTGATACACTCGGTGAACCGGTCGTTGAATCCTGGGCAAGCAGGTTCAGAACCTGTGAAGCTGCACCAGAAGCTTGAGCAACCGTGTCAGGAATATCCTTTGGTCCCTGTGAACAGCCTGCAAGGAAGATTCCATCAGATGGTGTATCAATCGGCCTTAATTTTGGATGCGCCTCCATGAAGAAGCCATCGCCTGTTCGTGAGATATTTAGAAGCCTTGATACCTCAAACGCATCCTCACATGCCGTGGCTGCTGTTGCAAGCACAACCATATCTCCCTCAAGCTCAATCGGCGAGCCATCAAGCGCGGTTGCTGTAACAATAAGTTTACCATCCTCCCTTTCGGTGACACTGACTGGTTTGTCATGATCACGCCTGAAGTAGTCGACACCCTCCTCCATCACCCGCACATAGAACTCTTCGAAGCCCTTGCCATAAGCCCGTGCATCCGTGAATAAAACCTTCGCCTTACCGCCTTCAATCCTGTCCTCGACAAGATGTGCGTGCTTTGCCGTGTACATGCAGCAGAACCTTGAACAGTACTCATTGCCCCCAATCTCCCTGGATCCGACACACTGGATGAAGATAACATCTTTGGGTTCTCTACCATCCTTTGTTAGAATCTTTCCACCTGTTGGACCTGATGCATTGCATAACCGCTCAAACTCAATGCCTGTTATGACATTATCAAACCTGCCGTAGCCATACTCCTCCCTGGAACTCACATCCATCAGGTCATAGCCTGTTGCAGCAACGATCGCACCGACCTCAAGTTCTACGATCTCCTCGGTCTGATCATAGTCGATTGCATCACGCTTGCAGACATTCTTGCATGTCCCACAGCGGATACAGCTATCACGATCGATTGTGTACTTCAAGGGGACCGCCTGTGGGAATGGAATATAAATTGCACTTCGTATTCCAATCCCTTCATCAAACTCATTTGGAACATCCACCGGGCAGCGGGATGCACACTCACCACAGCCTGTGCACTTCTCGATATCGATATATCGTGGTTTTTTGAGCACCTTCACACGGAAGTTTCCGACATAACCATCGATATCAATTACTTCTGAGTATGTCATGAGCTCGATATTTGGGTGCCTCCCTGCATCGACCATCTTTGGGGTCAGGATACAGGCAGAGCAGTCCAGCGTTGGGAACGTCTTATCAAGCTGTGCCATCTTCCCGCCAACAGATGGGGATCGCTCAACAAGATAGACTTTGAAGCCTGAATCTGCGATATCAAGGGCTGTCTGAATTCCAGCGATCCCTGCACCCATGACAAGCGCTTTCTTCGTGATTCCAACCTGCATTGGCTCGAGTGGTTCAAGAAGCTTTGACTTATAGACAGAACCTGCAACAAGGTGCATCGCCTTCTCGGTTGCACGTTCACGATCATCGTGCACCCATGAGCAGTGCTCCCTGATGTTTGCCATCTCAAAAAGATAAGGATTCAAGCCTGCCTCTGCGACCGCGGTCCTGAATGTTGGCTCATGCATTCTGGGCGAACAGGATGCAACAACGACCCTGTCAAGTCCCAATTCCCGTATATCCTTCTTTATAAGCTCCTGACCTGGATCTGAGCACATGTAACTGTACTCACGGGAGATGACAACGTCTTTGAGATGGGATGCGAACTCAGCAACCTTTTTAACATCCACGGTTGCACCGATATTGATCCCGCAGTGGCAGACATAGACACCGATTCTCATCACACACCCTCCTGTATGGCAAACTTGAGTGAATCATCCACTATACCTATATCAAGAATGATCTGCCTTCGTTTCATCGCGATCAGGTTCCAGAAGATCTCTTTTGCTGGTTCACCGATCCGTTCTGCAAGTTCATGTGCGCTCAGGGCACCAGTCTTCCGCAGTTCTCTGAGTATCCGCTCACGCAAAACCTCCTCTCGCACCGTACGCTCAAGAACCCCTTTATACCAGAGAGGATCAACGCCCTCAAGTTCGATCGCACGCCTTGAAGCACCAAGGACAAGTCTTGCCCGCTCTGATGAGAAGACATCATGGATGATTTCTGCTGCATCGATCTCACCTTGATTGATGGGTCCGATCTCATCGATCTCCTGTTTAAATGCACGTGTAACCTCTGCAAACTTTTCACCCTCTGATGCCGAGATCCACTCAATCCTCACACGCCTGGGGTTTATTCCAGATCTCTCGAATATTGATCTGAGAAGTTCAATCCTTCGCTCAGCCTCCATATTCCCGTGGACGTAGTGGCATTCACCAGGATGGCAACCTGTCACCATCACACCATCAATTCCCTGCCTCAACGCATCGAGCACGAGCATCAGATCCACCCTGCCTGAGCACATCACCTTTATGATCCTGACTTCTGATGGATATTCAAGCCTCAGGATACCTGCAAGATCCGCACCTGGATAGGAGCACCAGTCACAGCAGAATACAAGAATCTTCATCCAGACACCTCCCCTGCTCTGGCAAATACCTCAATCTGAGCCGTAATCTCTTCATCATCAAACTGTGTGAGCGTGATCGCCTTCTCAGGGCAGGCTGCAGCACAGATCCCACATCCTCTGCACTTACCCTCAACAACCTCTGCTATCTCCTCCGTCACACCGATCGCCCCAAAGTAGCAGAGATTTCCGCAGATATTACACCCGATGCACTTTGTATCATCAACGATCGGCATTATCCCTTCCATCTCGAATTCACCCTTTTTGAGGAGCGCCAGCGCATTCTCTGCTGCAATCTTGCCGTCTGCAACCGCATAGCGGATATTACGGGGCCCAAGCGCACAACCTGCAACAAAGACCCCGGTTGCATCCTCTCTGACAATCTTCTGGTTGACCTCAGTGAAGAAGCCATCTGGATCAAGTTCTCTGTAGAAGAGTTCTGCAAGCTCTTTTGCTCCATCTGATGGTTCCTGACCGACAGATAGTACCACAAGATCGGTCGCTTCTTCAAAGCTCTTTTGGAGGTCGACATCCTCGTATGTTATAACAAGCCCTTCTTCACCCTTCTCAACTAACTTCACCTCACCACGCACGAAGTTGACCCCGAGTGACTCAGATTCCCTGTAATACTCCTCAAACCCCCTGTATGGAGCCTGGATATTTGTGAAGTGGAGATAAACCTCGCATGCTGGGTGCATCTCCTTTATCGCACGTGCATGCCCGATCCCATAGAGACAGCAGACGATCGAGCAGTATGGATTTCCTCCTTTCTCCCCCCTTGATCCGACACACTGGATGAAATCCACTCGTTTCGGTATTGCATCATCAGATGGCCTTCTAAGCTCCCCACCTCCACCAAGGAACCTGTGCTTCATGTAAAGATCCTCAAGCTCGATCGATGTGATGACATCCTCAAACTCATAACCATACTCAGGAATTCTGGATGGATCATAGGTTTTTGTCCCTGTTGCAATAACGACGGTGCCGACTTTTATCTCGCGCACCCCTTCTGGAGTCCTGAGCGTGACATGGTAGTCCCCGATCCTGCCCTCTACTTCCATGACTTCTGTGGAGGTTAAGATCTCAACAAACTCGGATGCATAGAGCTCTTCCTCTTTTGGCGTCAGTTCGCACTCAGGACAGTCGTGTCTGCACGGAAAACCACAACTAATGGTGGGGAAGGTCATTGAGAGCCGCTTTACCCGTCCACCAAGCCGCTCATCCCGCTCAACAAGATAGACCCTGTACCCTTGAGCAGAAAGATCTGATGCTGCCTGCATACCTGAAACTCCGCCACCGATCACGAGACATGATGGCTCGATCGGAACTCTGACTGGTTCAAGCTCTGCTGCCAGTTTTGCACGGACTATTGCAGACTGTAAAATATCTGCTGCAACCCGTGTTGCCTCTTCTTTCTCTGGATGGACCCATGCAGCCTGCTCACGTATGTTTGCAAACTCAACGATCGATGCAAGGTCATCAAAGATCTTCTCATGAGTTCTGGGAGAGCATCCTGCGATAACAATCCTATCGAGGTTCTTTGACTCTACAATCGACCTTATCTTCCTGACCGCCTCCTTACTGCAGAGGTGTTCATCTGTCTCGAGATAGCCAACATCTGGATCACGCTCTGCAACCTCGCCCAGCCACTTGAGATCGATCCTCTCTGATACCTCGCCATCACAGCCACATAAGAATACGCCGATCATATCGCAACCTCCACCTCAGCAAGTATCTGATCATCTCTGAAGTCCTCAAGCTGTATCGCAGATGCTGGGCACTCAGCAGCACATATTCCGCACGCCCTGCATCCACCCTCAAGCACCTCGAGACGTACCTCTTCTGCATCCTCACGGACAATTTCAACAATCCCGTATGGGCATACCTCAAGACATGTCGCACATTTGATGCAGAGATCCTGATCAATTCTGGCAACAACGCCCTCAAGCAGGATTCTCTCAGCACCGATTCGCTCGATAGCAGCTTCAGCCATAACCCTTCCATCTGCGACAGAGTAGCGTATATTTCTTGGACCATTGGCTGCGCCAGCGACATAGACACCCGATGTATCCTCCCCGATCAGCCGCAGGTTTTTCTCCAGAAAGAATCCGTCCTGATCGAGCTCAAGGTTGAACAAATTTGCAAGCTCACGCGTATTATCCGCTGGTTCCTGCCCGACTGAGAGGACTACGAGATCTGATTTCATCTCATATCTCTCCTTTGTATCTCGATTGGTGCCCACAATATAGACACCGTCCTCTCGCTCCTCAATTTTATCAATCTCTCCTCTTACAAAGTTGACACCCATATCACGTGCTTCGTTATAGTACTCCTCAAATCCACGATAGGGTGATCTAAGATCGATGTAATGAATGGTAACTTCAGCGTCCGGGTAGCGGGACTTGAACTCCCTCGCATGGCCGAGTGCATAGATACAGCAGACGATCGAGCAGTACGGATTTCCACCCTTGATCCCTCTTGATCCAACACACTGGATGAAGTTGATGGATTCAGGGATCTTACCATCTGAGGGGCGCTTTATCTGGCCGCCGTCTGACCGTGCCTTCATATAGAGATCCTCAAGCTCAAGCGAGGTTATGACATCGGCTGAGGAATAGCTATACTCAGGAATACGGTTTGGATCAAATGTCTCTGTTCCTGTTGCAATTATTACAGTTCCAACATCGATCTCTCTGCCACCGGTGAGTCTAACTTTATAGTTTCCAATAAAGCCATCCGCCTTCTCAACGGTCGTGGAGGTTAAGACCTCGATATTCTCATCAGATAAGACCTCCTCCACCTGTGGTGTGAGTACACAATCAGGACAGTCATGCATACAGCAGATGCCGCATCCAACAGTGGGAAATGTCTGGCTCAATCGTTTGACTCGTCCACCAAGTTCAGCTTCTCGTTCAACAAGATAAACCTTGAAACCACCATTTGAAAGATCCAAAGCTGCTTCCATACCAGAAACACCACCACCAATAACAAGAGCTGCTGGTTTCATCTCTACATTAATCTTGTCAAGGGGTCGCTTGAGCCTGACCTTTGCAATCCCCATCTCCATGAGCTTCTTTGCCTTGCGGTTTGCACCATCTAAATCATCGAAGTGCGCCCATGCACACTGTTCTCTGATGTTCACATGCTCTCTGAGGTGTGGATTCATACCAGCGTCTTCGAGCGCCTCTGCAAATATCTCGCCATGAAGACGGGGGGAGCATCCAGCAATGATCACACGATCGGGCTTAACACGCATAACCTCCTCTTTGAAGAGCGAGAGACCCTCCTTACCGCAGAGGTATCGATCGATCTTCACTGCCTCGACGTCCTCGATCGTGGATGTGAAGGCTGAGAGTGCATCGAGATCAAGCACCTCCTCGATCTTTCCCTGGCACCCGCAGATAAATACAAGTATCTTCATCCTCAAACCACCGCCTCGATCTGCGCAAATATCTGTGCATCCTTGTAGTGTTTCATCGTAATCGCACCTGATGGACATGTCGAAGCGCATGAACCGCACCCTTTGCACAGCACCTCATTCACGGTCATAAGACCTTTTTCTTCGTCAAAGCTAAGTGCACCATAGGCACAGATCTCTTCACACATCCTGCAGCCTGAGCAGATCTCTTCGTTGATCTGGGATGAGATAACCTCGATCGGCACCTTACCTCTGAAGAGTGAGATCGCAGCCCTGGAAGCCGCTCCACACGCCTGTGCGACCGAATCAGGAATGTCTTTTGGTGACTGACAGCAGCCTGCAAGGAATATCCCATCAGATGCTGTATCGATCGGCTTGAGCTTGGGATGGGACTCCATGAAAAAGCCGTCAGGACTCTCTGGGATCTTGAGAACGCTTCCGATCTCTTTTGCATCCCGGGATGGAACAGCAGCGGTTGCAAGCACGACCATATCAGCATCAAGCTCGATGGGTCCAACACCTTCTGCTTTGACCTTCAGGCCATCACCGTTCTGTGTCACCTCGATCGGTGCATATAGATCACGCCAGATGTAGTTGATTCCTTCCGACCTGACACGGTTGTAAAACTCCTCAAATCCTTTCCCAAACGCTCTGACATCAGTATATAGAACTGTAACCTCTGCACCCTCTATCTTCTCCTCGATCAGGTGTGCATGCTTTGCGGTATACATACAGCAGAACCGCGAGCAGTACGTTCTACCCCCGATCTCCCTTGATCCGACACACTGGATCAGAACAACTTTTTTGGGATACTCTCCATTCTCAAGAAGCACCTTGCCACCGGTTGGACCTGATGCATTGATCAGACGCTCAAATTCAAGGCCTGTTATCACGTTCGGAAGTCCGTACCCATACTGCGGTTCTGTGGATGGGTCAAAGAGGTCATAACCTGTTGCGATGATGATCGATCCAACTTCAATCTCAACGATCTCTTCCCGTTGCGTGAAATCTATTGCATCTCTTGGACAGGCTTCCTGACAGGCTGGTGACTTTCCGCACTTGCCCTTCTTCAGGAAGATGCAATTTTCAGGATCGATCGTGTACTTCAAAGGTACTGCCTGTGGAAATGGAACATATGCCGCCCCCCGTTTTCCCTTTTTCATATCGAACTCATTGGGGATCTTTCCAGAAAGGATGCACGCCTCACCGCAAAGCCCACAGCCTGTACACAGGTCGATATCGATATATCTTGGCTTCTTACGGATTGTAACGTTGAAGTTACCGACATATCCTGAGACATCCATAACCTCTGAGTAGGTCATAAGCTCGATATTGGGGTGTCTTGCGGCATCGACCATCTTGGGTGTTAAAATACATGCCGAACAGTCCAGCGTTGGAAAAGTTTTATCAAGCTGTGCCATGTGCCCACCGATCGAAGGCGTCTTCTCGACAAGATAGGTCTTGAATCCCTTCTCTGCAACACCAAGTGCGGCATAGATCCCCGAGACACCACCACCGATGACGAGACACGCAGGGATTACATCAACCTCTCTTGGCTCAAGCGGTTCAAGCAGGTAGGCCCTGGCAACAGCCCCTTCTACAAGATCCATCGCCTTCTTTGTACCTTCTTCTCTGTTCTTATGAACCCATGAGCACTGCTCACGGATATTTGCCATCTCGAAGCAGTATTCATTCCCACCCGTCTCTGCAAGTACCGCTCTGTATGTTGGTTCATGCATTCTGGGTGAACAGGATGCAACAACGACCCTGTTTACCCCAAGCTCACGCATATCTTCCCTGATCAGTTCCTGGCCAGGATCTGAACACATATACTTGTAGTCTCTTGCAACAACAACTCCTGGTAGGTGAGAGGCAAACTCAGCAACCCTTGCAGTATCAACCGTCGCCTCGATGTTTATCCCGCAGTGGCAGACATAGACCCCGATTTTTATCTCATCCCGACTCATATTTTCGCACACTCGATAAGTGGTGGGGTTATCCGCTCATAAGCCACCGCCATGACATGTATTCCAGCAGCAGAGGTGTTATGTGCGATTTCATGGACAAAATCTCCGTAATAGTCGAGGTTTATCTCATCATACCGCTCCATCTTCTTCTTCTTGTCCCCGATCTCCGATGCCTCTTTCATCTTTGCAAGAAGATCTTTTGGCACGTGCACGCCTGGAATATACTTATCGAAGTAATCGGCTGTTCCATAGTTCTTGAGCGGGAAAATACCGATTAAGACCGGGACCTTGTACTTCTCCATCTCTTTAAGGAACGTCTTTGCAATCTCGATATCGAATATGACCTGTGTCTGGACAAACTCAGCCCCAGCCTCGACCTTCCGTTTGAGCTTCAAGATCTCAGAATCGAGCGGGTCTGCGTTTGGGTTTCCAGCCACGCCTACGTGGAACCTGGGTGGATGTTCTATCGGCTTTCCATTGAGATCAACCCCCTCATCCACCATGCGCCTGATCAGATATACAAGCTGCCCAGAATCAAGATCGAAGACAGGCATCGACCCTGGATAGTCCCCCAGAGATGTATGATCGCCTGTTAAGGCAAGAACGTTCCTGATGCCAAGTGCACCCGCCCCCAGAAGATCTGATGTTAACGCAATCGAGTTTCTATCAGAACACCTGAGCTGATAGACGCACTCCATCCCTGAATCACGCTGGACGATATGTGATGCCACGAGGCTTGACATGTAAGCCATTGACTGGGGGTTATCTGTCACATTGCACGCAACACAGTGACCAAGAAGTTTTTTAGCGCTCTCAACAAGCTCGGTGAGATCTGTCGTCTTCTCAGGCTCAAGCTCACCTGTAAAAACAAACTTGCCCTCTTTGATCTTCTTCATCAAGTCGCTATAACTTTGGGTCAATACTTTGCACCCCCTGCAAGCTTTCTTGGGCTCATTGACGGTCTTCTGTCCCTCGGTAAACGGAAAGTTGTATACAGGTCGAGTCGATCCATTGATTTCAACTTTTCGTAGATCAGAACCCATGCACAGTCATTCGTGTAATCGCCGACCTCGCACTTACCATCAACCGCCCCACCACAGGGACCGTTGAGGAGTCCTTTTGCGCATCGAGTCATGGGGCAGATCCCACCTGTTAAATGGAGCACACAGTCACCGCATCCTTTACACAGCTCATAAAGCTCCGCCCCTTCCCGATCCTGCGCTCCCATGAATAGTGTGTTCAGAGCTGGATAAACGACCTTATCCTCGAATACCGCTGCCATCGTCTGGACACCGACACCACATGCAGTCGAGACTATCGCCTCAAATTTATCAAGTTTTCCACCAAGTTCCTTCTCGATAAGCTCCTTATCACACTGCCTGATAACGGTAAATGCCTCTGCATCCTGAACAACACCATTCTTGATCTTATCCCCCATCTTCAAGAGCGATGCAAGCGATTCCGCCTCTTTGAACCCACCTATCTGATATATCCCCACACAGCCATCGCATCCAACGACAGCGAGACTGTTGTATGTTTTAACGATCTCCATCAGCTCTTCGAGATCCTTGCGCTCACCTGTAATCATCTTAAATCTTGCCTCCAAGAGATATATTTATCATAGATCCACCTAATTATCATTATTAAAGTTTATCATTAATAAATGATTCCATTAAATTACTTTTTTTATCCTGATTTCCTTATGCCGTGTAGAATCCGAGGGTGAAATCTTTACTATTGTGTAGTGAAAGATGCAAAAGTTTAAATAGTATAAAATCTATAATGATCTATTGTGATTAATATGGTTGGAATAAGTGGTTCTGAAGAAAGTAGGATGCGAATTCCTCCAGAACTTCTGAGAGCGATCGAGAAACCTGGTGGTTTTTCGCTGCTGGTTAAAGGTAAGCCAGGTACAGGAAAAACATCTCTATCACTTGAGCTACTGCGTGCCATCGGTGGAGAAGGAATATATCTCTCGACACGGGTCTCCCCCAAGGCACTCTACACCCACTTCCCATGGCTTGAAGAGTGCATTGAGCCGATAAACGTGATAGACACGAGCAAGATCTACATCCCGAGTGATTACACTGCCTATACATCTGCCATGACCGGGACGATGACGTTTCCAGAGGTTCTTGCAAGAAGGATCGGGGAGATGGGCGAAGGCGTCACGGTTGTCATCGATTCCTGGGATGCGATAAAGCTGCAGTGTGAGCCGGTTGAGATGGCGAGGCTTGAGGCGCTTGTAACCGAGCTTGTCAGGGAGCGTAACATCAACCTGATTCTCACCGGCGAGACGCTCGATCTGACAACGCTCGACTATCTCGTGGATGGTATCGTGATCTTCAATGATATCATGATCGAGTACAGGCGTGCACGAGAGGTCGAGATGTCAAAGCTCAGACGTACACGGATCGATCAGCCAAAATATCCATTCACCCTGATCGATGGGCGGTTCCAGGTATTCATGCCATTCGGGATCAAACCAGTGCCCGGTAATCCAGAGAAGATTAAGCCGCTACCTGAGAAGAAAGGGTTTGTATCCTCAGGGAGTGCGGACTTCGATGAACTTCTTGGTGGTGGGTTCAGACGCGGGACATTCAATGTCTTCGAGGTCGGTGATGACATCTCTGGATGGGGTTATCAGGCGATGCTTGGCTTCACGATGATAAACTCGATCCAGCAGGGATACACATTCGTTGGGCTTCCATGCTGTGGTAGAAACGAACAGCGGTGGCATAGCATTTTAGCTCCATTCGTGGATGAAGACAAGTACAGGGAGAATGTGACGGTCTTTGAGATCCATCCAGAAGGTGCCGAGCCGCGACAGAACATGATGCCGCTCAAGGGCGAATCGATCGAGGAAGATCTCCGTGTGATGAAAGAGTATGTCGTATCAAAACCTGCACCGGTCGTGAACATCATGGGGGCTGATATGCTTGAGCTACCATACCGCCTTAAAGAGGCAGGTAAGCTCAGTGATGCGATAAAGGAGATCGCTGTGAATATCGCGACCACCAAACAGATGGGCAACGTCGATATCGTGAGGGTTACACCAAACCTCGAGATAAGAGACGAACTCGTTGATATGGCAAGCACATACTTCAGGCTTGCATCGTTCGATCGAACCGTTGTGCTTTATGGAATCAAACCTGAGACGTGGATCTACAATGTAGATACTGAGTTTGTTGACGGGGCACCGAGGCTGAAGCTCACGCCGTACGTGTGAAGGTGGCAAGATGGAGATTGAGGTCTACAGAACGTCAGGTGGTAAGTTTTTACTCACCATAGGCCGTCTCGATATCGAGTTACTGGAGGATGATGCAAATGACCTCAAGGCAAAGCTTGAAATGGTAGACTGGCTTGAGGGACTGCTCGCACTCGATGAGGACGAACTTGAGGACTTCAGGGAAGATATGCTTGTATTGATTACAGAGGCAAAAGTCGAGATGACCCCCAGAGAGAAGGGACTTGCGACACAGTTCATGAAAGGTGAGTACACAAAGGCGACGTTGAGAAATATCCTCGAGGTCGGGATGAAGACAGACATCGAAGCCACACGCAGGATCGCGAATAAGTACATCACTTAAAGAGGGTTTTAGACATGGAGGTAGAGGTAAATCTGACACGAAGTGGTACGAGACTGATCACACTCGGAAGGGTTGAGCTTGAGCTGACGAAGGATGATGCAAGAAGGTTGAAAGAAACGCTGATAGAGAAGATTGAATCAAAGACCTGAATTATCTCATATTCGGTCTTCTTTTTTATTTTTATCCGTAAACCTGCTGTCCAACTCATCCATAATCGGTTGAGCCCTTCATTCATCCATCCATCAACCCCTTTCGATTGGCGTTTGGATCACGGATGGAATATTGCACAATGAAAAACGTATATAAGAAGCTCCCTGGTAATGTCTTTACAACGATCAACCACGAGTATGAGGAGGATATCGTGGTTGATTTTCTAAATGAGCTCTGTGAGATATGAGAGATAGCGGTATCGAGCCGTCGTGGATTGCTGTTGCAACAAGTGCACCACTGACCCCGATATTTTCAAGTAAACCAAGATCATCGACCCCTCTCACCCCACCACCGAGAAAGATCGGATGATCCGAGATTTGAACGCAAGCTTTGAGGAAATCAAGATCAAAACCCTGCTTTGTTCCGACATTGGAGAGGTTGAGGATTATGACACCCTCGAGATCGAAGGAGTTCATCGCTTCAAGGAGTTTGATTGGAGGTATTTTAAGCCCGGGATCATCGGTTAAAACCTCATCATTCTTTATATCAAGGCTCAAAAAAGCACCCATCCCTGATGCAGATTCAATTATCTCAAAGCTTGCTGTTTCTGTTCCAATCACCACAGAATCAGACACACCGGATGCAACCTCAAGTTCCTCAATGCAGCTCACCCCCATATCGAGAATGACCTTTGTTCTGGTTCTGTCTCGAATCTCTGAGATGATAGGTGTGTTGGATGACGGTTCGGAAGTTCTCATTATCGCATTAAGATCTGCGATATAGGTCTCATCTGGTTTGATGACATTTAGGAGACGTACTGGATTTGACGTCCTGACAATTCTGCTTGTAAGGTGAACCTGGCGATACGTATCCCGCTCACCTTTTACAGCGTGTACGACCTTGCCATTGAGGATGTCAATCACGAATATTACGCGAAAAGTCGCCATCTTATCAACCCAACCCTAAAACCGCCTCAATATGATGCCTTCCATCACCTTTGGCAAGAATCGGGTTGATTTTTGGGGAAGCGGGATTCCTCGATGCGCCATGTCTTCTATAACTCCGATTTTTGGGGCTTGAACGATGAAAGTCGCCATACACCTTCCCTGATCAACCAACTCCACGGCATCCTTTATCGTTGGACGAAAAGAGATCTTTCCCCCTTTTTCTATCAATGGGTCTATGATCATCTTCTGGAGTTTGAAGATGTCGAGACCTTCGAGTATCTTGAAGCTTGAACCATCGTAGAGTGCTGAGCTTGCCTCATCCTTGATCTTGAAGACTTCGATAAAAGCAGCATAATCATCGTAGCTGGAACCCACATATTCCTGTACGATCGCTGATAACCGCTCAGTGTTTATGCCCGTGATGCATCTGTGCCATGGAAGAAGTAGAAGATTGGGATCACCTCCCCCAACAAGCATCATCATCGTACGGTCAACTCCATCGATCGTTTTGAGCCTGCGGGATGCTGCGTAGCGGTGGTGACCATCGAGTATCATGAGTTTCTGTCCTTTCAACGATCGAATGACGTACTCACATATCTCCTGATCTTTAATCTCCCAGAGGCTGTGACATTCCCCGTCATGCTTTATCTCAATTAAGGAAGGGTTCTTGGTGATATACGTCATAAGAATCTGATTTATCTTTGTATCATCCTCATTATACTCTGCAAGGATTGGAGAAAAGTTCATTCGGCATTTTTTCATAAGCTGGTATCTCTCATCTGTATTAGCATCAAATACCGTTTCATGACCCACGATCTCATCTCCTGTATCATCAATGGCAACCAGAGCAACAATACCAAGCAGAGTAAGGTCCCTTTTTCCTGGATCGCCTGCCATCTCAGATTGTAACTCATCTGGAATCGTGTAACGTATCGAGTAGATGTAGAGCGATTCATGCTCTATCTCTTTGAGTACGCGATCTGCAAATAACATTTTTATCGTGCTATCTGCAAGTTCAACAAACTCATCTAAGCTTGAACCTTCTCGACGCTTTATCGCATGTATGATATTCCTTCTGTTTGATGCGTAACTTTCATACACCCCCTCATCGATCGTGTCATAGATGGGCGATACAAAAGTCTCGCTCTCATTTAAAAGCGGGTTCAAGGTTACCGCTTTGAATTGGGATACTTCTACCATCAGACACATTCTTGGGTGAAGTTATATAATGGTTATCCTACAATTACGCGACATGGGAATTGACCTGAAGGTGAACAGAAGCACCCTTGCGATCGTGAAAGGGGATATAACAGACTGTGATCTTGATGCGATCGTGAACGCTGCAAATACCTCGCTTGTCCTGGGTGGCGGTGTGGCAGGTGCAATCAGAAGGAAAGGCGGAAGATCGATCCAGGAGGAGTGCAACAGAATCGGTGGTATCCCTACAGGTGGTGCTGCGATAACTGGGGCGGGAAACCTGAAGGCAAGGTATGTTATTCATGCAGCAGGTCCAGTATTTGGCGAAGGAGACGAGGATCAGAAGCTCAAAAGTGCTGTCTTAAACAGTCTGAAGGTTGCAGAAGAGAATGGGATTAAAAGCATCGCATTTCCTGCAATTAGCACAGGAATATTCGGTTTCCCAATTGATCGGTGCGCCCAGATAATGGTTAATACAATAAAAGAATATCTTGAGGATGTGACATCGATTGAACGGGTTCTAATCGTCCTCTTTGATGATAGAGCCTACGAAATCTTTGGTGAAGCGATGAGATGACCGATGGGCAGACGTTCAAGGATCTTATAGAAAAGCTTCTAATGGATAGAGACCTCTCAATAAGTGCCATCCAGCGTCAGCTTGAAGAACTGGGTTTTAAGGAGCATAGACTGATACTTACAGGGTATCTTCGGGCGATGAGAGATCTCGGGATCCTTGAAGAGGTGGAGGTTCCGCCATCAAAGATCTATTCACTGATCTCAAGGGAAGAAGAACCAAAGATGAGCTTTTATGACCTTATAGAACAGGGAATCGATGAACTAAAGCTGGATGACGAAGCGCGACTCGTTCTCGCGGTTCTTATCATAAATACGCTCTTTCATCGTCCAGCTTTCAGGGCAGAACTTAAGCGCATGGGAATAAAACACGTTTATACGCGATCGCTGCATGAAGTTGATGGGAAGGCATACCTATCACAGATCGACCAGAATAAGCTCACAATACCCGAGAATGATCCTGCCTTTGAGTGTGATTATGAGATCATCCCAGCTCAAAGCTATGAAATGATGATCAGAGTCTTATCTACTATTCTGAAGGAGGTCGTGGATGTTGACGGGCTGTATGAAAAATATCCGCAGACAACACTTTTTGCACCTAACCTCTGAACTCGCCTGCTGTATTCGCATCATCGACAGATATCCCGAGTTCTTTCTCTTCTGGCCTCTCATGCTTCAGGCAATATTCCAGCTGTCTTCGCGTTCCACGTCTTTTAAGGAATCCTTCCCTGTATAACCGCGCAAGGTACGTTGAGACCGTGCTCAGCGCTATCTCTGTCTCGTAGCTTGTCTCGTAACCTGATTTAACATCTGATGATGTGAACCACGTCTTTTTGAAATCATACTTTAAAAAAAGCCTTAGCCGGTCTTTGAGCGTTAGAAATCGCTCATTAACATCTTCTTCGATGTGAAAGTTCGGGGGCGATGAAGATCCGCTCACATGGTGCACAGGTATTCCAGCATCCTGCATAAATTTGATTATCTTATCGGCAATTTTTGACGATTTTATATCGCCTTCTGCTTCTACTGAGGTTTTAACCCCATCTTCGTCGGTGATTTCGAGGCGGATCTTCATCATATTCCCATCATGGCATCCATCATCCCCTCAGGTCGGTTAATCACAATCTGTGAACCTGTTTTGTGAACACCAATCATACTAATGTATCTAATAGTATTTAAAGTTTTTCGATGTACGTAGTCTTTAACACTTTATTCACAATGTTAATAGGTGTATACCTGGTTTGAATAGATAAAAAAGTTTATAACGTTGATTTAATCATTTTGACATGTGAAAGACCTTGTGAAGGAAAGGGGAAACTGCGATTCCTCTAAAAACTCTCTCGGTCCTGCTGGAGTGAAACTTTGTTTGGACTTTCCCGCTCACAAACTGTGACCTGACCTCTTCAAAGTTTCTCACCTGTAACCTGTATTCGTTCTCCCCTCACAGGAGGAAATGAGCTGAGATAGGAGATAAAGTTTTGCGGGGGACTGTAATCTTTTTCATGATCCAAACCTGATGCCGATCCTGAGGACCTTCACCACGTTCAACTGGATTTCCAAGCCAGCGGTTTCAATCTTTCGCTCGAAGTTACCCTACCTCACACCCATACTTATTTATCCATCACCTGACTAAATAGAGTTAGCTCATGCAGGCAGTAAGTGATCAGATGGATGATTGCACGAACGAACCACCAGATAGGCTTGAATGGATAGAGCGAGGTGTAAGCGATGGTAGCACGAAGAATCTGGTTAAAAAGAGAACTATTCAGCCGTGCTTCTACGTTTACACTGGAATTTTCAGACCTCATCAGATTTGGATCTCTTGGACTTCTTATATGTATCATCGGAGATCTTATAGCTGGTATTGAGCTTGGATCACTCGGTAATTTTTTGGAACTTATCCCTGGGCTTATCATACTGGTTCCGCCTGCGATGGGTATGCGGGGCAACGTCTATGGTGCACTTGCATCCCGCCTCGGCACATCGATGCAGACAGGGACATTCACACCATCACTCCAGCGAGATTCACTTCTATCGAGAAATGTCATTGCATCGTGTCTTCTGACGATTTTTGTCTCTGTTATCCTTGGTATCGTTGCAAAGCTGGTATCCCTGGTATTTGGTCTTGCGAACATTCCACTGAGTGGTTTCATACTCATCTCGTTTTTAGCTGGTATAATATCAGCGAGCATCCTCATTCCTATTGTTATAATAATCTCGAAGGTAGGCTATTTTGGAGGATGGGACATAGATAATTTCTCGGCACCTGTTATAACAGCCACTGGGGACATTATAACAATTCCATCTCTCTACATCGCCGCAATAGTCATGATAAGAATCTCAGCAATCTCTGATATGATTCTCAACTGGCTTGCAGTACTGGTAGTTTTAATCGCATTCCTTTTATTTATATTCGGAATTAAGGAGAAAGGTATTACAGGGCAGATATTCAGGGAAAGCATCCCCATATTGGTATTCACATCATTTGTGGGCGCGTTTGGAGGGTTTATAATTGATACGAGGCTTGAATCACTCATTGATATTGCAGCAATCCTCGTTCTGATTCCACCGTTTCTGGGGGTTAACAATGCACTCGGTGGCATTCTATCTGCAAGACTATCCTCGATGTTACACTTAGGTGTCATCTATCCATCCAAATTTCCAGAAAGAGCGGCAAGAAGAAATTTCACCGCGATGTATCTCTTTGCAATCGTGGTCTTTCCCCTTGTTGGGGCATCATCTCATCTACTGAGTGAAATGCTGGGGTTTGCATCACCAGGCGCGGTTCAGATGATCATGATGAGTTTTATTGCGGGGCTTGCATCAACGACGATGGTAAATATAATCGCCTATCTCGTCGCCAGCGGAACGTTTAAACTTGGTGCCGATCCTGATATCCACTCAATCCCGGTAACATCAAGCATGATGGATCTCTTTGGGATCTTCTCACTTATGCTCACGCTCGCACTCTTCTGATTCTGTAGCCTCCTGCAATAAGCGCGGCAACCGATGCCTTGAAAATATCACCTGCGATAAATGGGAGAGCCCCGAGAACAATCGCCTCTCTTATCCCAACGCCGAGAACGAATGAGAGGTGTATGACGCCAGATGTATAGATCACACCAACGCCTGTGAGCATCAGGAAAAAAAGAAGCGTAAAACGCCTCAAGATCGCTGGATATGATTCAACCACGCTTCCAATCAAGAATGCTGCAAGGATAAAACCAAGAAAGTAGCCTCCTGTAACACCACTCAGTACAGAGACGCCACCGCTCATGTTGCTAAACCACGGCACGCCAGCCGCTCCAGCCCCCACATAGATCAACTGGCTCAATCCGCCATACTTTCCGATCATAACTCCACATAAAAGGACAAATATCACCTGTGCGGTTATTGGAACAGGTGTGAAAGGTAAAGGTATTCTGATCTGTGCTGCAAGCCCTGTAAGTCCTGCAAATAAGAACGCCAGTGCAACCTTATTTATGTTAAAATATTCATCACTTACTTTTACGCCGCATATCTCCATCTCACAATCACCGCAGCGATTACAACCGCAAAGCTATTAAATCTTACTCTATTAAATGCGGTGGATAAACAGGGGAGATTGGATGGATCTTGATGAGGTGCTTGATAAGCATAGAAGGGCTGGAAAGATACTTGCTGAGATAAAGGACGAGGTGAGGGATAAAGTCAGGGTTGGAGTAAGCCTGCTTGAGATCGCAGAGTTCATAGAGGGTGAGACTTTGAAGCGAGGTGCTGAGCCTGCGTTTCCCTGCAACATCTCGATAGATGATGAGGCAGCCCATGCAACACCTTCGAGGGGTGATACGCGGGTATTCAAGGAAGGTGAGGTTGTAAAGATTGACCTCGGGGCACACATAGATGGCTATATCGCAGATACCGCATTTACCGTAGATTTAGGGGATAATTCAGCACTTCTTGAGGCATCGAGAAAGGCTGTTGAGAACGCGGTTGGGATCATACGTGCAGGTATCAACACCTCAGAGATCGGGGCGGTTATTGAGGATACGATAAAATCGTTCGGCTTCAGACCGATCGTAAACCTCACAGGGCATGGCCTTGATCGATACGTCCAGCATGCACCACCATCGATCCCGAATGTCCATCACCAGCACGGGGCCGAGCTGAAAGCGTGGGATGTTGTGGCGATCGAGCCTTTTGCAACAGATGGTGCGGGACGGGTGAGTGAACGGGGTGGTGCTGAGATATATAGTTTTACGATGCAAAAGCCTGTCAGATCGCAGCATGCAAGGGAACTTCTCGAAAAAATTGCTCCATACAGGACGCTCCCGTTTGCAAAGCGATGGATCGATATGAAGCGACTTGACCTTGCGATGCGAGAGCTTGAGCGTGCAAAGGTTCTTCATGGATACCCTATCCTCAAGCAAGATGGGGGTGGCATAATCTCCCAATCTGAGGAGACGCTGATCGTACTGGAGGATGGATGTGAGGTGATAACATGATAATGGGTAAAAATGAACCTCTATTTGACCCTCAGATGGTGAGAGATGTCCCTGGCTGGAAGAACGCAGCTGTTCCGCCATGCTTTGGAGGGGATCCAAGAGGGCTAACGTTCTGCTGCGATCCGAGATACCCGCTTGCATACGCTGATAAATGCAGACGAAAGGAAGTTCTTGAAGCGGTTGGGCTTACAGATGAGGAACTCATCGAGATAAAGCTTGAGTTCAGCCGTGAGAACAACTGGGATAACGACTGGGTCTGCTTCAAGTCGCTTGCCTTCTGCTGTATGCGAAGAAGCGGGTGTTACAACCGTGATCAGGCAATAGCGAAGGTATGCGGGAGTTTTGAGGCGTATTTCTCAAAGAAGCGAGAGCTTGCAATCAGGATACTTAAAAAAGCAAGAAACAGGGATTACTGTGATAAATTCATCGCGTACGAGGAGAGGGAGGGGCTATAGATTTGAGATATGTCGAGCCGATTTTTCGCCCTCCAAGTGAAGCAAGAAGCCTCCTCCTCCAGGCATCGATCGGATGTTCAAATAATACATGCAGGTTCTGCGGCTCGTACAAGAAAAAACCCTTAGCAATCCGCCCAATTACGGAGATAAAAGAAGATATCCAATCTGCATCATCGATCTACGGAAAAGGCGTTCGAAGGGTATTTCTGCTTGATGGAAACGCACTCTATATCCCAACAGACGAACTTGTCGAGATTGTCAGAACACTCTATGAGACTTTCCCCAACCTTGAACGGGTCTCGGCCTACGGCTGTACCCAGGACATACTTGAAAAAGGGATTGATGAGCTCAAACTGATCAGGAATGCTGGATTGAGCCTCATATATTTTGGGGTTGAGTCAGGGGATGACCTGGTGCTTGATATGATGAATAAAGGTGTGACAGCAGATGAAACAAGAGAAGCAGGACTTAAAGCGCTTGATGCAGGATTTAAGCTCTCTGCCACGGTAATTCTCGGTCTTGGGGGTAAGCGCAGGTCGAGAGAGCATGCGGTAGCTACAGGAGAGATCCTGAGTGATATAAGTCCTGATTATATCGGTGCGCTGACATTGATGATACCTGAGGGTGCACCGATCGCGAATGATATTAAGTCAGGCAGCTTCAAGCTTCTCTCACCGCTTGAAATACTCTACGAGATGCGCCTGATGCTTGAAAACATCGAGATTAAGGGGAGAACGTGTATCTTCAGATCGAACCATGCATCAAACTATTTGACCCTAGGGGGTGTGCTTCCTGATGAGAAGGACGAGATCCTCAGGATCATCGATCTTGCCATTGCAAAGGGTGGCGGAGGTTTGAGACCAGAGTTCTTGAGGGGGCTTTGAAGAAAAAAGAGGCATAAATCAATGACTGAAGAAAATCAAGCATACATGAGTATAAAATTGAAAGATCGATCTACATTCTCAAAGACAGTCACAGAGGCGGATATTGTGGCGTTTGCAGGGGTTACTGGGGATTTCAATCCGCTGCACGTCGATGAGGTTGCAGCCAGAAAGACGTTCTTCAGGGGTAGGATTGCACACGGGATCTTGAGTGCAGGCTTCATCTCGACAACGCTTGCAAACCTGCCTGGTACTGTCGTCTACATCTCACAGACGCTTGCATTTATCAGACCTGTCAGGATCGGGGATACGATCACTGCTATTTCTGAGGTGATAGAGAAGAGGGATGATAAGAATGAGCTTCTTCTTAAGACCGTCTGCCAGAATCAGGATGGAGAGATCGTACTCGATGGCGAGGCAGTTGTGAGGATTGTCTGATCTTCAAATGCCCGGTACAAAAGAATTAAAAATGATCGAAGATAGGGTAGATCATGCTCAGAGTGCTCTTCCTCGGGACGGGTGGCTCATTCCCAACCCCGGTCAGGAATACATCCGCGATACTCATCAATAGAGATGGAGAGCTAATCTTATTTGACTGCGGGGAAGGGGCGCAGCGGCAGATGATGCGGGCAAAAAGCGGTATGGGGAGTTTAGGATCTGTTTTTCTCACTCATCTCCATGCAGATCACTTTCTTGGACTTCCTGGAGTTATACAGACACTCTCATTCCAGAAGAGGACTGAACCGCTGGCAATTTTTGGCCCAAAGGGGACAAAAGAGCTTATGGTTCACATAATGGCACTGGGAAACTTCAAATCACGTTTTGAGGTGCAGATCGAGGAAGTATCTTCAGGCGATGTGATCAAACGATCCGGCTATGAGATAAAGGTTATAAGAACAGAGCATAGCATCAGGAGTGTGGGTTACGTCCTTGAGGAGGATATGAGGCTTGGCAGATTCGATAGAGAGCGTGCTATCGAGCTTGGCGTACCACCAGGACCGATGTTCTCGAAGCTTCATCATGGAGGCTCGGTAACAATCGAGGGGCGCGAGATCAAATCAGAGGAGGTTGTGGGACCGCCAAGACCTGGAAGAAAGATCGTTTACACCGGGGATACGCGTCCATGCAGGGCTGTGATCGAGGCGGCAAAGGATGCAGATCTCCTGATACATGACTCAACGATGGCAGATGAACTTGCAGATTGGGCGGCAGAGTACCGTCACTCGACATCTCGCGAGGCAGCTCAGGTTGCAAAGGAGGCGGGGGTTTTGAGGCTTATTCTCACACATATCAG
The DNA here is from genome assembly GCA_026134025.1 of Candidatus Syntropharchaeum sp. GTDB lineage: Archaea > Halobacteriota > Syntropharchaeia > Syntropharchaeales > Syntropharchaeaceae > Syntropharchaeum. The sequence goes on along the minus strand of JAOQII010000019.1, from coordinate 7,211 downwards.
CCCTCGCTACTCGGATGGTACGAGGCGTCTTCTCGATGATGCGAGGAAAGTCTTCTCCAACGCAACCGTAGCAGAAGATCTCATGGAAATAGAGGTGCAATACAGGGATAAAAAATAGCAAGATTTATATATGTTGCATAAAAATTCATCTCAATTATGCTTATCATTAAATCAGCGAGTATATGAGAGGTTTTAGCGTCTGAAGGAGGAATTATGAAGGGGATAGCCAGAGGAATGGGTGTAACATTCAGGTACAACTTCAAACCAGCTGTCACTGTTCAGTACCCTGAAGAACGACCCGTAATAGAGGAGCGCTTCAGGGGACATCATCATCTCATCAGTGAGAACTGTATCGCATGCAATTTATGTGCAAAGGCATGTCCCGTCGATGCAATAGAGATCTCGTTCGTGAAGGATGAGGAGAAGAAGAAAGTTTTAACGAAATATGAACTTGACATCGGTGTCTGTATATGGTGTGGGCTATGTGTTGATGCCTGCCCAAAGGATGCGCTCATCATGTCACAGGACTTTGAGCTTTACGCCTGTGAGCGGGGTGAAATGAAGCGTAATCTCTTGGCGGAGGAGATACATGCTTGAGAGTCTTGTATTTGGATCTGTTGCACTGATCCTGATTTTATCGAGCATTATGGTCGTAAAATCCAGACAAGTGATGCACAGCGCCCTATCGCTTGCCGCGATGCTCATAGGGGTTGCAGGTATCTATGTGATGCTCCAGGCGGAATTCCTGGCAGCGGTACAGATTCTCGTCTATGCGGGCGGTGTTGTGATACTGATCGTATTCGCGATATTCATGATGAGGTGGGAAAAATGAGCCTGGGTCTTAATATTATAAAAGGGCTTATCATCCTTCTGATGCTTTACGGGGTTGTTACAACGATCCAATCAACTGCATGGCAGGCCGAGAAGATCACGATCGACACATCACCAGAGATGTTCGGTCTTATGCTCTTCAAGGAGGCCCTCGTTGCGTTTGAAGTTACATCAGCCCTTCTAACGGCGGCATTGATCGGTGCGCTCTTTCTGGCGATGAGAGAGAACGAGGTGGTGAAAAATGATTCCGCTTGAATGGTATCTCGCCCTCGCAGCAGTGCTCTTCTCTATCGGTGCTTACGGAATACTTGTTGAACGGAATGGATTGAAGGTTTTAATGTGTCTTGAGATTCTTTTAAACGCTGCAAATATCAACCTTGTTGCGTTTTCGCGTGAGAATCTAATGGGCCAGGAGTTTGCGTTATTCTCGATTGCTATCGCAGCATGTGAGGTTGCGGTTGGTCTTGCACTCCTTATCATGCTCTTCAGGTACATGGACACGATCGATCTTGAGACCTTCAATATCCTGAGGTGGTAGAAATGGCATGGATTGATTATGCATACTGGATCGCACTCTTACCCTTGATCGGATTCGTGTTGGAATTATTCATCGGCAAATACACGTACAAGCGCGGCGGACTATTCGCGAATCTTGCTATACTTGGATCAACCATAATCGCACTCGGAACACTGATGGATGTTCTTGGCGGTGCAAGGATCGATGTATCGGTTCCCTGGTTCTATGACGGAATTGTTGTCGGATATCTGATCGATCCGCTTGCGATCGTGATGCTATGTATGGTCTCGTTCGTGAGCCTCATGATCCACCTCTACGCACTCGGATACATGGAGGAAGATCCGGACAAATCACTCTACTTTGCTGAGACTTCACTATTTACCTGCGGAATGCTCGGGCTCGTTCTATCGAACAACCTCCTCCAGCTCTTCATCTTCTGGGAGCTTGTCGGTCTCTGTTCATATCTTCTGATCGGGTTCTGGTGGTACAAGCCTGAGGCTGCAGCAGCGGGTAAGAAAGCATTTTTGACAACTCGCGTTGGAGATGTTCTATTCCTCGCAGGTATCATACTACTCTACTTCAATGTCTCACACCTTCCTGAACCGCTCTCATTCAGGTACATCTTCTCGTTCGAGGTGCTTGAGACGATTCCACCTGCACACTTAACAGCGATCGCATTATTATTCCTGGGCGGTGCAGTAGGTAAAAGCTCGCAGTTCCCGCTCCATGTCTGGATTCCAGATGCGATGGAAGGTCCAACAACCGTTTCCGCACTCATTCATGCGGCAACGATGGTTACAGCGGGCATTTATCTTGTTGCAAGAACCTATCCAATATTCATGGCATCACCCAATGCTTTGGTCGTTGTTGCGGTGCTTGGTGGTTTCACAGCTCTCTTTGCAGCAACACTCGGGCTTGTCGTGAATGATATAAAGCGGGTGCTTGCCTACTCAACGATCAGCCAGCTTGGATATATGCTCTGCATGCTCGGGGTTGGATCGATCATCGGGGCATTTGCGGTTGGATACTCACTCTTCCACCTGATCTCTCACGCGTTCTTCAAAGCCCTACTATTCCTCTGTGCAGGAGCGGTGCTTCACGGGCTTGCAAATGCAAGAGATCTGAGAGAGATGGGAGGTCTCCTCAAGAAGATGCCAGTAACCGGGATTGCGATGTTAATCGGTGCGTTGAGCCTTTCAGGATTTCCCTTAACCGCTGGTTTCTTCAGCAAGGATCGGATCATCGAGACAGCGTATGAGTATGGTGCTGCAACAGGAAATTTCTTACCTTGGATATTCATCCTCGTTGCAGCCCTATTAACAGCGATCTATACATTCAGATTGTGGTTTATGGCTTTCACAGGCGAGCCCAGGAGTTATCTCGCAGAACACGCACATGAAGCCTCAAAGATCATGACAACGCCACTGATCGTGCTCGCTACATTTGCACTCTTCTTTGGTCTTGCTCAATCCAGATTCTATGAGTTTGTCGGTGCTAACTTTGACTCACACCTGATTGAGGAACTGGCTCACCTTGGAGGTTATCACTTCCACGAGGCGCACGCAGTACCTTTTATAGTCATGATACTCCCTGCAATCTGTGCAATCGGTGGGATCGGAATCGCTTATGGAATCTGGTATAACAGCAGGGTTGATCTCTCAAAGTACATCTCAAAGGATAACCCGATCTATAAGGTGCTCTGGAACAAGTATTACCTCGACTATATCTTCAAAGATCTGATTGCAGAGCGGTTATTCGGGTTTGTGGCACTTCTTGCAGAGGCATTTGATAAATATATAATCGATGGCGTGGTGAACGCGATAAGCTGGATCGTGATAAAGATTGGATCAGTCCTTCGTAAAGTCCAGACAGGTGTTGTTGAGACCTATGCAACAGCGGTTGTGATAGGTGTGGTACTGCTCATAATGCTGATAGGGGGTGTTCTGTGATGGTAGGACCGATCACACTGATACTGCTGGTTCTCCTTACTGGAGCAGTTATAACTTTACTGACTCGCACGCGTGAGCAGGCAAGGGTGGTTGCCCTCATATCCTCAGGGATCGGGCTTCTGATTGCGATCAAGATGTATCTCACTTATGTAGGGGGTGCAGGGATGCAGTTTACAGAATCGGTTAGCTGGATCCCGTCGCTTGGTATCGGGTATAATGTCGGTGTTGATGGTATTGGGCTTCCGATGGTGATCCTTGCAACGCTGATCTCATTCCTCTGTGTGATCTATGCATGGGGGGAGGGTAATAGACCAAACCAGTTCTTTGGGCTGGTGCTTCTGATGGATATGGCACTCGTCGGCGTCTTTGCATCGCTCGATTTCTTCCTCTTCTACATCTTCTGGGAACTGACACTGATACCGATGTTCTTCCTTATTGGTATCTGGGGCGGACCAAGGAAGCACTATGCTGCGATCAAGTTCCTGATCTATACGCACGTTGCGAGTGTCGCGATGATGCTTGCGATCTTTGCGATGTACTACTTCAACGGAGCAGCAACCGGCACATATACTTTTGATATGGTTTACCTGCTTGATGCATACTCGAAGGGGGTTGTATCGATCTCACCGTTGTGGATCAATCTGATACTTGGAGGTATGCTATTTGGATTTATGGTGAAGATGCCTGCTGTACCGTTCCATACCTGGCTTCCAGATGCCCATGTCGAGGCACCTACCGTGGGAAGTATCTTACTTGCTGCTGTGCTTCTTAAGATGGGTGGCTACGGTCTCTTCAGGGTCATAATCCCGTTAATGGCAAATCCTGACGCCTCAACAGTCTTTGTACTTGTTATCGCGATCTTCGGTGTTGTCAGCATCCTGTTTTCTACATTTGTCGCGCTTGCACAGAAAGATCTCAAGAAGCTCGTTGCATACTCGAGTATCGGTCACATGGGCTATATTTCGCTGGGTGTCGCTGGTGCGGTCGCTTTCGGTGCGTCAGAGGTGCCAAGGATCCTTGCAGAGACCGGCGCGATGTATCAGATGTTCTCACACGGCATCATAACGGCTGTCCTCTTTGGATCTGTGGGTGTGATACAGCATGCGACAGGCACAAGGATCATCGATGATCTCGGTGGGCTCACCAAGCACATGCCAAAGCTTGCATTCATCATGCTTGCAGGATTCCTTGCATCACTCGGTCTTCCTGGTATGAGTGGTTTTGTCGCAGAGTTTGCGATACTTACAGGTTCATTCTCACAGATCCCGATCTTCGTGCTTCTTGCTATGTTTGGGATCGTGTTTGTGGCAGCGTATCACCTTTGGGCGATCCAGCGGGCACTGTTTGGTCCATACAATGAACATCTTGGAGATATCCATGATATAGCGATCTATGAACTGATCCCGCTTGCGATCCTGGTAGCCCTTATAATCGCGCTCGGAACGCCAAATCCAATCTGCAGTCATCTATTCGCTGAGGTGATGCAACCAACAGCAACACATATACTATCAATGTTACCCCAGGGAGGTCTACTATGAGCTACGGACTACTGATACCAGAACTTATCATCGCTGCATCTGCGCTCATCGTGCTTCTGGCGGTCTTCATGAAGGATGGTGGAAAGAAGTTTGCTGGATACGTCAGTATCGTGGCGCTTCTCGTATCGCTCATACTTGTCCTGAAAGATGGACTCGTCACACCAACCCCCTACTTCAATGATACGATTGTGATCGATCCGTTGAGCCAGATATTCAATATGATCTTCCTCCTCGTATCGTTACTCGTCGTTATCGGAGGGATCAGGTATAACGAGGATAAGCCCCACGCTGAGATCTTCTACTCGCTTCTCTTATTTGCAACGCTTGGAATGATGGTCGTTGCAATATCAAATGATCTCATCCCGTTATTCGTTGGATTCGAACTTGCAAGCCTTGCAACCTATCCGATGGCAGCGTTTGAGCGGACAAAGCGCGGTATCGAGGCATCGATGAAGTACTTCGTGATCGGCGCACTATCCTCAAGCCTCCTCCTGTTCGGGATGTCCTATATCTATGGTGTGGCAGGAACAACAAACATCCCACAGATCGCAGATGCACTCTCACTCAACCTGATGAAACCTGCATCGCTTCTGGGACTTCTATTCATTGTCTCAGGTTTTGGCTTCAAGATGGCGCTTGTCCCATTCCACATGTGGGCGGTCGATGTTTATGACGGCGCACCACACCTTGTAACAGCACTCCTATCTTCTGCCTCGAAGAAGATGGCATTTGTCGCAGCATTTAAGATTCTTGTCGTGGGACTTATCGCACTGAGGTTTGACTGGTACATCGGGTTAGCACTCCTCGCCGTTTTGACGATGACGCTTGGAAATGTCGTTGCAGCAGTACAGCGCAGTGTGAAACGGATGCTTGCATACTCAAGTGTTGCCCATGCAGGATACATCGCGATCGCATTTGTTGTCATCTCAAAATCACTTGCAGAGGCAGAGATCGCACTTGCAGGTGGGATTCTCCATATCTTCTCACACGCACTGATGAATGCAGGTGCCTTCATTGTTGCAGCGATCATTGCAGCAGCCGTGATATCAAAGGTGAAACCAGGTGAGGAGGATAATCTTGATAACTATGCAGGGCTTGGAAAAATCGCACCTGTAACCGCCCTCATGATGGCGATTTTGATGCTCTCGCTTGGTGGTGTTCCTCCGATGTTTGGGTTCTGGAGCAAAGCCGTGATATTCCTATCAGCGATCAAGGCGGATCTCCTGTGGCTTGCGATAATCGGTGTTTTAAACAGTGCGCTCTCACTCTACTACTATGCACGGGTTGTGATGTACATGTATTACCGGGATCCTGTTATCGAGCGTGTGAATGAGCCACTCATGTATGTGCTGCCCGTGGCTATTGCAACGATGGGTGTTATACTCCTTGGACTCTACCCACCAACATACGAGTGGGCATTTGAGGCTGCACGCACACTGCTTATGATGGGAGGTATTCTATGATCAAAGAAGGCTTTTACCGGTTGATGATCGCATACTACAATGGATGGGCAGAGTTTGAGTCAATCTATGGTGATATAGACATAGTAGTTCGTTATCTAAAACGAGGCTTGAAGTATGCAGAGAAGCTAAAAGATGTAGCATCAGATGATCGGGACGTGCAGGTTGCAGAGGCAAACATCAGGAAGAATCGCCTCATTCTATCGCTCTTTGAGGGAAAGATCTCAGTCTCAGCGTTTAAAGATGGTATGAGGAAGATTGAGGAGTATCCACTTGCTTTCATAAGAGGGCGAGAAGATATCGGGTGCGCAAAGGATGCGATAGCGGCAACGATCCACCGAATTGAGTACACGTATGACCGCTATGATATTAAATATCCTAATTTTGATATGCATCGAAGTGGTGATAGATGATGATTGCAGAATGCGTTGAGGAGATGGAGCACAAAGGCGGTGCCGAGGGAGCTGCAGAATTTATCAGGTGCATCAAGCAGCATAAAGAGGAAGTTTACTGGGATGAAGAGCTTGGAAGGCTCAAGGTTGCAGCCGAGATATGGCAAGATGGCTGGGGGGATCTGATGCGTGAGATCACCGAGAAACTTGGCATCACAGATCGTGAGAGCTATATCAGGGTTAAGAATAAGTATAATCTGACGATGTATTAGGTATTCCTAAATGCCTGCAGCAGGAAGAGAACTCTCTCTGTTCAATATAAGTATGAGAACTTTGAAAAACCCCCACCTCAACATAAACCACATCTTCTAACCCATTTTTTTATCTATTTACCAACTACAGTATCTGCCATTGTAAAAATACACCCTGATAAAACGGTAAAATCTATATATTACAGCCTAAAATTTTATTATGGTGATTTAATGGATTATGCCTTTTACAAAAGGCATCGCCAAAAAGCCCAC
>JAOQII010000018.1 GCA_026134025.1 Candidatus Syntropharchaeum sp. | reverse complement strand
AAGTTCCCATTCCTCGTCAGTCAATTCCTCAAATTTCATATCATCCCCTCAGAACCTGTTAATTTGTTATTGAGGGGATCTTATATAAATGTTTTGAAATGAGTTCTCTTTTAATATCAAGTTTTAGTAAAATTTACACCACTATTTATAAAACTATTTTTAGAATACAGTCAATGCTTTTATACATATCTAAGTAAAAGTATAATAGATATTTGAAGTAAATCTGATCGGGGGGTCAGCATTATGAATGAAAGAAGTAAAATAATGACATTGGTATTGGTACTTGCAGTCGTATTTTCGGTGAGTGTACCGTTCACGTCTGCTTCAACGCTTGAGGTAAGGGTTAGAGATGCATCGACAGGATCTTTAATCCCGAACTCAACAGTATTCTTTGCAAACGGCACGACACAGTACGATTCATATAACCTGAATCAGGGAGAGTATGAGTTCAATAATTCATCTGCAAGTGGTGTTGTATTATACAGTAATGCCAATTCATCGCTGTATCATTTTCTGTACGTCATGGGCGGAGATAACCAGTCAACAGCTGGTAGGGATTATGCATCCCATTCAACAAACATTGGCATCCAGTTTATAAATTACAGTATTTGTCGCTATGACGTGAACGATGTGCAGAACTTCAATATCACGTACCTGAACAGCACATACAACATCGTGGATGTCCCACTGAGACCTGCTGCAAACTTAAGCATCCAGATGGAAAGCCCACTATCATCCGAGAATGATATCAGGGCGACAAAGTATGAATACGATATTTCAACAGGTTTTGGTGAGTATACAACATTCACATCATACACCCGCAATGCGTCCATTCCAGAACCAAACGCCTCATGGAATATCACCGATACCCTACCAGATCCATCACTTCCAGATTATGCAAACCTCACGAAGGTCTATGGAGGCGATAACAACGAGAGCCTTCTTCTCATGCTGCAGTTAAACGGATCAATTCCCATTTCAACAGATTACGAATACCAGATATTGATCAATACAAGTCTTGGTGATACGCCAGATTTTACCGCTTCCTACAACGGTACAACAGGGGAGAGTCATCTATCGGCGGGAGGTTCACCACTCGAGACAGGTATTGCATCGATCTCAGGGAGTAACATAAGTTTTGTCATGGACAGGCAGTACTTTGCGGGTAATGAGAGCACGTTCAACGTATCCGCAAGGGTTGATAACGGAACACTCAACGATACAGCTTCCTGGAGCCAGTACTACTTCACAACAGCTTATTCACCTCAGAGAAGCTACGATCTATCGATAATGACAGACACAGAGGACATCGTCTTTAAAAACAGCACAAACTTTGTAAACTATACGAGGCTGAGCGAACTTACCCAGGGTGGCGTGACCTCGATATCACCCACGCTTGAAAAGGGCTACAACGTCACGTTCAACTTTTCAGGAAACACCCAGAGCCTGACGATAGAGGTACGGAATAATGCAACGAACAACCACGCACCGTTTAACGATAGCATTGTAACATTAATCACCGGGTATAACCAGCCATACGGGTTTTATGATGATGTTTACCTGCCAAACGGGACGTACGACTTTGTCTTCAAGATGTGGGGTAATGTCTCAGCGTTTACGCGAAATATCACGATAAACGGCTCGGATGTCACCGTTGATCTCCCGCAGATGCCGGCCGTTGAGAATTCGTACATGTTTATGGATGATCGTGTGAGCGAGGGAAATAACATAACTGCAAACTTCAATATACCAGATGGTTTTGCAGTCGATGAGTATAGATACCACGTCTACACATACTCAGCTGACAAACTTGCAAAGCCCACACTCATGATGAGTGGTACAACCTCCTCAGGTATCAGTATACCATCAACAGGACTCAACCCAGGTGAATATATGCTCATCGTGGATGCAATAAATAGAACACACTCACAGTTTATACGGGGTGGGCAAACTTTTGTCCTGACAAATTCAAGGCTTGAGATCAGGATGAATGATATGACAGCAGAACCTGGAAGCACTGTAAACGTTCGTGTCACAGCGACTGATCTATCAGGAAATGTGATCCCAAATATGACGGTCGATCTTTATGCAACATATCCCGGCGATAATCAGTGGTGGAAGGTTCTAAAAGCCTCAAACACAACAGGCAGTGATGGGAAGACAACAATCACGTTCACAGCACCCGATCATTCAGGAAACTACTTCCTCACATTCACCGGTAACGCCAACAATACGCACTATGCAAGAGATCACAGGCCACTCATGGTACAGGACTTTAAGTTCACCGCATACACGGATCAGGAAAAGTACAGGCTGAACGACCTTGTGAGAGTATATCTGCAGACAACCGAGTTTGACGGAACACCGATCTCAGGGGCTAATATCACGGTTGCGGTGCACTGGAATCCGATGGGAAACTGGGAGGATGTCAACACATCTATTTCGCCTGTTACAACCGATTCAAACGGAAAAGCAACGCTGAATTATACGATAAACAATACAGGTCCCTGCATATTCTCACTTACAGCAACAAACGGCAGTTCAACCTCCTATGCAGAGGCGTTTGCCTTTGTCCCTGAGTTTGAGATCGAGGTTGATACCGACCACAACGAGTATTACGAAGGAAATACGGTGAACATAACCGTGAGTGTGACCAATCAGTCTGGTAACACGGTGAGTGGTCTCAACTTCTACCACAATGCGAGCGTCTCATTCAGCGATCCCTTTGATGCAGGGATTACTGCAGCGATGAATGGAAAGAATGGGACAGTGGTAGTGATGAATCCTGACGAGGGTACAATGAGCACGATAAATATCAGCGGATCGACCACCTACACAGGATCGTATAATACCACAGGGCTGGATCCAGGCTTCTATGAGCTGATCGTGATACTCGTTAATACAACTATGGGTGAGCCGTCTGCCTTTGAGTTCACAGAATTTGAAGTCCTCGGCAACCTCGAGATGAAGTTCCTCTCAGAAAGAGATATCTTTGAACCATACAAACTCAACGATAGCGTGAACCTTTCGGTCTACGTGACCAACCTCAACGGCACCGCAGTCTCAAACGGCACGCTCAATTTCTCGGTCGGGATGCCATGGGAACTCTTCATGCCAGAAGATGAACGGGATGCGTTGGGTATATCAGGTCCACGCATCACAAGAACCGGGCTCTCGATCCTGAACGGTACAGGCTGGATCAACTTCACGCTTGACAGTGATAACTTCACAGGAAACACCTCAATTCCTATGCGGGATATGAGGATGGTTGGAACACCGCCCTTCATCATAGAAGCAGAGGCATCTGGAAATGGTGAGTCCTGCATAGAGGAGATACCGATCTTTATAACCGATCTTTCAGTTTCGATCACAACCGATGCGTTTGAGTACCAAACCAGTGATACCGTCCAATTCACGATAAATGTGACAAACTCAACCGGACCCTGTGATGTAACCCTCCAGACCGATATGGGTACACCAGGCAAACTGATCGTATTTGGACCCGGGGATGAGTACGAACTCAACGTGACCCATGAGTCAACAGGTAACTACACAGCAACCTACGATACCTCAAACGGCATCTCAGGTGAGTACTTCGCCCTTGTCATCGCATCGGATGGATCAACTGTCGCCGGGGGAGGGGTACCATTCTTTGTAAAGAGCTTCGATGTTACGATAACCTCGGCCAATGAGACAACAGCAGGGAGCACGATAAATACGACAATTGGAGCAGGCGGCGCTACAACACCTGCAAAGGTTGAAGTTCTCCTGCTCAGCCCATCACACAGGATACTTGATTACAACGAGACAACAGCAACCTCGATGCCTGTATCGGTCACACTCGATCTGCCACAGACGGCACAACCAGGGATATACAGCATAAAAGCGATCGTCACAGCTGCGGATGGTAGTATGGGTGCAAAAGAACGTTCAATCGATGTTACGAACTCGAATATCGATGCAGAGATAATCGTTCAGAACGCAACCGCTAACACAACGACCTTCTCATTGAACGAGACCGTGAATATAACCGTGATCTATGAAGGGATAAATACAACGACATTGAAGATCTTCAACGAGACAGGTGAGATAGTAGAGTCAGATACGGTCACACAATCGAATACAACCATCCAGTACACACCAGGTGCGACAGGTACCTACTACATCAGGCTCGATACAAGTTCAACGATAGCAATTGCATCCAAAGCTTTTATGGTTAGGAGTTGATCGCGATGAAGAAAGTAATATCAGTTCTAACATGGGTTCTGATCCTTTTATTTTCATGCAGTTTGCCTGCGGCAGCATCAGGGCTCACAATAACAACATCGACATCAAGCAGTGAGATTACAACAGGAAGCAGCATCACACTGACTGTACAGGTCTCAAATACCGGAACCACATCCCAGTCAGGTGTCACAATTGAGATCGATCTTTCATCTGCAAATGGGGGATTGAGCCTCAATGCAACAACGACAGACCTGCAGGATCAGACAGAGTCACAGACAATCTCTGCAGGCAACTCTGTAACAAAATCATGGACAATATATGGATTCAGTGCTGGATCATACGCCAACCAGATCCAGATCAATGTCAAGCAGAGCGGAACAGACATCACAGGATCTCCTGTTTATGAGAGCGTCACGGTGAAAGATCCTGCAAGATTCACAACACCAACGATCACAACAACAACCGCTGTTGATCTGGGAGATACGTTCACATTCAACGTAACAACCCAGAACTCAGGAGATTACGCAATCCAGAATGCGACAGCCTCGATCTCAGCCTCAGGGTTCACGGTTGAAGATTCATCTGGAACAACATCCACATCGATCGCCGCTGATGCCATATTCACACCAGGCTGGACCCTAAACGCAACTTCCTCAGGAACAAAGACCGTTACCGTGACGCTGAGCGCAGACAACGCCGCATCAGTTACTGCATCAGAGACGATAACCGTGTCAGGCACATCAACACCTACGCCTACACCAACACCTACGCCTACACCAACATCCACTCAGAACCAAGTAGTTGGTGGTGGGGGAGGAGGGGGCGGAAGCAGTACAACCACCAACGTCCCGATCGATATTTACGGTAAGGTGAAGTCAACAACGATACTCAGATCGGATGATGGAAAAGCGAGCCTTACAATAGAGGAAGGGACAGTTGCAACGAGTAGATCTGGTAGTTCTGTGAGCTATATCTCGATGGTGGAGGTTTCGTTCGAGGATGCAATAATTGCATTCGAGTTTGGACCGAATGGTGCAACCTTCGATCCTGCAATTGAGCTTGAGTTCAGATATGACCCAGCAGATATTCCCGAGAATGCCGATGAAGAAGACCTTGTGATAAAGGTCTATGAGAACGGAAGCTGGAACACACTTGATACCACGATAGATACCACTGCGCATACGGCTACCACCAAGGTTGAGCACTTCACACCCTTTGCACTGATGCTACCTGAGACGAGCCCTGCAATACCAGCAGGATATTTCACCGAGACAAATCCAGAGGAAGAGACAAATGTCCAGGAGAAGAGTCCCACCGCGACGACACCTGCACCTGCGAAGACCTCGAGAAATGGCGCAACTTTAGTGGGCGTGATATTGATTGTGGCGATAATTGCAGCAGGAATAGGGGTGTACTACTATAAAAAGAGATGAAAGGTTGGTGGATTAACACCCCCTAAATCTCTTTTATTTTTACAATAATCTCGGAATCGATGAGATATTCAGCTCCTGCATCATCCTCTATCAGATACCCAAATGGCTCTCGCTTCAGAACCCCAGAAATGGTGAGTGATTTCTTATCGCCATCAAGGCACACAACCTCTATCAGCACCTCAACATGCTTTCCAAGCCATTTTTCAAGCTCTGGATCAAAGATTTCATCGATCATTCAAGTGCCTCCTTCAGGTCCGTTATGATATCCTCAGGATCTTCGAGCCCCACGGAGATTCTCACAAGACGTTTATTGATCCCGATCTGCTCTTTCTTCGGATAATTGGCGTGCGTCATCGAGTAAGGATGCTCGATCAGTGTTTCAACACTTCCAAGACTGACAGCAGGTGAACATAGCTCGACATTTCCCAGAAGCTTCTTCACAGCTGCCTCACTTTTCATGTAAAACGCGATCATACCACCACCGCAGGTCATCTGTCGCTTTGCAAGCTTATGCTGTGGATGCGAAGAAAGATATGGATAGATCACTGATTCAACCTCTTTTTCATCTTCAAGGAAGTGTGCAACTTTGTTTGCGTTCCACATTGGAGCATCTTCTCTACTTCTTCTATCTCAAACACCCGAAAGCATCTCTCTGTAGTTTTCCTTAAACCTGAAACGAGTTTGTGATCAAGGAAGATAGATCTGATCTTTATTGGCACGTATAGGATATGAGAAGATGGGATTTAAGCATGTTGAGATGTATAAATTCCTATACAACGAGAAAAGAGGCCGAACAGCCTGGGATTGTATGGAAGAGCATAAAAAGAACATTCAGCAGGCTTGCAGCGAGTTTATCATTTGCTAAGTCGTGGATAGAAAAATTCATCCCATCGTGGATTTAGTTTTGTTGGGGAGTATAAATCCAGCCACTTCCCATGATAAATCTTCTGGAGCTTGTCTGCTTCAAAATCAGTGATTTACCAGCAATAATCTTCTTCTCATCGTTCGTTTCGCGAAAGGGGATAGAAGAGTAGGGGGAACTGACTATATCATTGTAAGAAGACCTTTGAGGAGTGTCGGGTTCTTCTTGACGATCCTGATCAGAAGCTCTGTGCTGCTGAAACCATCGATATTATCACCCTGAAGCGAGGCTGCGATCTTATTGAGGTCTGAATCACTCAACTCAAATACTACATTCTTTGCCTTGAACATCTTACCGATCTTCTTCCCTATATCGGATCGCCATCGTTTTTCGTAGGCTTTAAGTCCATCTGCGGAGGTATCACCACGCTTTATAGCATCTGCTGCAACTTCACCTGCGATAACCCCTGCTTTCATCGCATTTATGATCCCGCCGCCTGTTAATGGATCGCTCTGTCTTGCAGCATCGCCCACAAGCATCAGACCATCTGCAACCGTCCGTTCTATGGGGCCACAGATTGCAACACCACCCACGACGATCTCGAGGATCTTGCCATCAGGGAACTTTGATTTCACGAATCGATTGAGGTAATCGACGGATCTGAGATCGCCTACCATCCCACCATTGATCCCGATGCCGACATTTGCCATACGCTCACCCTTGGGAAAAACCCAGGCATATCCACCAGGGGCGAGGTTATTTCCGAGATAGAACTCGGTGAAGAAGCCATCAAGCTCGATCCCTGTAATTAAATACTGGGCACAGGTCTCGATATCATCCACACTGAGACTTGTATCGATCCCACCCCACCTTCCAACCTTCGACTCGATCCCATCTGCTCCAATCACGATATCTGATTTTATGCGATGCTGCTTTCCAAGGTGCATGATCTCGATACCAGAAACCTTTCCCTGATTAAATAAAAGCCCTGATGCCCTGCACTTGACGACCACCTCAGCACCAGCCCTGACAGCCTCCTGTGCAAGCGCACGGTCAAATACCTTCCGCTCAAGGACATATCCGCTCTTCCCTGTCTGAGACATCGTAACATAAGATCCATCAGGAGCGTATATCTTTGCACCATCGATATCACAGGATATCCAGCGCTCGTCTGGGGATATATACCGAGCCAGCTCCTCTCTGCCAACCCCTTCTGCGCATCTGACAGGTGTCCCGATCTCCTGTCGCTTCTCAATTAAGAGAACATCAAGCCCTTCTTCTGATGCGGTCTTTGCAGCCATCGAGCCCCCGGGTCCTGCTCCAACGACGATAAGGTCATATTTATCCTTGAACTCCATCAGTCACCCTCCATCTCAAGCGCGCCGACAGGGCAGACCTCGATACATGACTCACATCCCGAACATTTATCCTGGTCGATCTCAAGCCACAGTTCAATAAGATCGAGAGCACCGACAGGGCAGACACCCACGCATGTCCCACAATAGCCACATTTATACCTGTTTACAATAATCAATGCCTCTCACCCTGAACTAATAGCGGGGGATGGATTCGAACCATCGATCTTCGGGTTATGAGCCCGACGGGATCTCCTGACTACCCTACCCCGCTTCATCCTAATCTAACAACGAGATGTTAATAAAGGTTGTGTATAGCAGTAGGCTTTAGCCTGAGGTAAGATTGATAAAGAACTTTAGACCCTATAGTTAAACAGATATGCCCAATCTACGAAGCCTTACAATAATACTGCTTTTTATTCTTTCACTCCTTATTCAGGCATCATTTGCAGCACCAACGATCGAGATGTACTATTTTTATGGCGCAGACTGTCCGCACTGCCAGGAACTTAATCCTCAGCTTGATGAGATCGAAGCGGCTCATCCCAACCTGATAATCCACCGCTATGAGGTCTACTACAACGATACGAATTACGCCATATTCGATGAATTTCGAGATCGATACGGGATTAAAGTCGGAGGAGTTCCTGTATTTTTTTTCAATGATACGTACCTCGCGGGAGATGTTACTAAAGAAGAGATTGAGACAGAGATCGCGCGAATTGAAAAAGGGGAGAAGGTTGAGACGGTAAAAACTGAGATCTCGCTCTCTTTTCTCATTATATCAGGGATCGTGAACGGTCTGATCAATCTCTGCACATTCGCTGTCCTGATACTCCTCTTAACCTCTCTTCTAAGCCTGAATGAGAGAAGAAAGATTTTTTTAATCGGCATCTCATTCATATCAGCAGTCTATGTAACTTACTTGTTTGTGGGATTTGGACTCATCAATACGTTCCTATTTGCAAGAGCTGAATCCTATGTCAGGGGCGTTGTGATCGTGATTGCGCTCGTGGCAGGCGTTGTAAACGTCAGAGATTATTTTACAGGTGAATCAACCCTTGCGATTCCAGGGTTCGCAAAACCAAAGATCAAAGAGATGATCGAGTATGCATCACTCCCTGCTGCAGGAATTCTCGGCGTATTTGCAACGCTCGTCGGGCTTCCCTGCACCGTAGGCGTCTATTTGCCTATTCTAAATGCACTCTCGGCTGAACCGCCAATTCATGCCCTTTTCTACCTCATGCTCTATGATTTAATCTATACATTACCTCTATTTGGCATAATCGCACTCGTTTACTTCGGTACAGACCCTGCGGCCCTTGATGAGATGAGAGAGGGTAAAAAAAGATACATCAGGTTATTTGGAGGGGTTGTTATGCTCTTAATCGGAGGTTTGATGCTTCTTGGAGTTGTATAAATCCACCGATAAAAAAACTACCTCAGGAGCAAACTTGAACCCACTTCAAAACCCCCCACAGCATCAACGAAGATCTCAAACTAACAAAAGCCATGAAAGTCACCTTCAACCGCTCAAATCTCACTAAAATCCTTTCTAAGGACTCTAACCAATCGTAAACCGCTCTACAGCACCCTTGCTCCTGCATGACTCCCCATTCCATCAAACCTCAAAGGTCTTCTTATCTTCGGTTTCTTCCTGTTTCTCTTGTTAACGGTAATATTAGACTTTATACCTCTTCTCCTAAGGTAACTCCGTATTCCATCTGAATCATATGCCGAATTTGCGTTAATCCCACCAGGGCAGGCTTGTGCCTATACGCGAAAGTCCACCTTTGGTAGATGATGGGCGATTGAGTCTCCCCCTCACAGGAGGGAATGAGATGAGATAGTGGATAAAGTTTTGCGGAGGACTATATTTATCAGATTGCAGGATAAAAAACGGCTGCTTTACACGAACTTCCCTGCTGACTGGGATCACTACAATTTTATAGAGGTGACCCATCGACCATCGCAATGTAGCCATGGAGCTTACAAATTCATATCGCGATGATGGAAAAACAACTATCTTCATATACCACCGAGACTAAATTGTGGTGTGCGCCTCGGTGGCTCAGCTGGCAGAGCGCGTGCTTGGTAAGCACGAGGTCGCGGGTTCAAATCCCGCCCGAGGCTCTCAAAGGGCCTGTAGGGTAGCGGACTATCCTATCGGGCTTCGGACTCGATAACCTGGGTTCAAATCCCAGCAGGCCCGTAGGTGGACTCGTGGGGTAGCGGACTATCCTCTTGGGCTCCGGATCCAAGAACCCGGGTTCAAATCCCGGCGAGTCCGTCATGGTCGATCTGTGATGAAGAATGGTAATGTATTCAAACTCCTCGACGAGCGAATCAGAGAGTTACTTGATAAAAACGGAATAAAAGAACCGAGTCCGCCACAGATTGAGGCGATACCAGCAATTCTCTCGGGAAACGATATTCTCCTGATCGCACCCACCGGAACCGGCAAGACCGAAGCCGCGGTGCTCCCGATCTTTCATAAGATCCTGAATAAAAGAGTGAGGAATGGCATATCTGCTGTTTACGTGACACCACTCAGGGCTTTGAACCGTGATATGCTGAAAAGACTCTTTGAGTGGGGCAATGAGCTTGGGATCAGCGTCGAGGTTCGACATGGCGATACACCACAGTCCCAGCGGAGAAGACAGGCTTTACACCCTCCAGATTTTATCATAACAACACCAGAGACACTCCAGCTTCTTTTAGTTGGTGGACGGATGCGACAGCACCTCAAAGATCTTTCATGGCTTGTTGTTGATGAGGTACATGAGCTTGCAGACTCAAAACGTGGGTTGCAGCTTGCAATAACGCTTGAGAGGCTGAGAGAGGTTTCAGGGGACTTTCAGAGGATCGGATTATCCGCCACAATTGGAAACCCTGAGGATGTTGCAAAGTTTCTTGGGGGATCTGAGGGTGCACCCAGGATCATCGATGTCTCCTTTGCAAAATCGTTATCGGTTGAGGTATGCGCCCCCGCGATCAATGAGGAGGATATCGAGATCTCAAAGCTTCTTTCGATAGAAACAGCGACTGCATCGCATATCAGGATGATCAGGGACCTTATATCTTCTCACAGATCAACGCTCATATTTGTAAACACCCGTCAGTCCGCAGAAGCACTTTCATACAGACTTCGACTCATCACAGATCCCGACTCAATCGGTGTGCACCATGGTTCACTCTCAAAGGAGATGCGCATCGAGATCGAGGACAGGTTCAAGGAGGGAAAAATTCGAGGGCTCATCTGCACATCATCGATGGAGCTCGGGATCGACGTTGGGTCAGTGGATCTTGTAATTCAGTACATGTCCCCAAGGGAGGTTACAAGGCTTATCCAGCGGGTTGGAAGGTCGGGTCACTCGATGGATCGGGTATCAAAAGGTATCATCATCGCAGAAGATCCTGATGAGATAATCGAGTCATGGGTGATCGCAGGGATGGCGAAGAAGGGTCTGGCAGAGGTGAAGCGGATCAGAGAAGGAGCACTTGACGTTGTTGCAAACCAGATCTGTGGTATGCTTCTTGAGTATGACAGAATGGATGCGGATGGTCTCTATTCGATAATAAAGCGAGCGTACCCGTTCAGAAGGTTCACAAAGGAGGCATGTGAGAATATCATCACAGATCTAAAAGATCACAGGCTGATCTGGGTTGATGACGAAGGCATCTCGCGCCGTGGAAGGGGCAGGAGTTACTACTACGAGAACCTCTCGATGATCCCTGATGAGAAACGCTACGAGGTCTATGATATTGTGAGTCGCAGGCGGATCGGAATGCTCGATGAGGCGTTTGTAATCAATTTTGCCAGGGTTGGTGCGGTATTTGTGACTCGTGGGGAGATGTGGCGGATAATAACGATCGAGGAACGAAAGCTCAATGTTGAGCCAGTCAGAGATCCAGAAGGTGAACTTCCAAGCTGGGTTGGTGAGGAGATACCTGTGCCATTCGAGGTTGCCGAGCAGGTCGGGAAAATGCGAAGAATGATCGCTGATATGATAGAAGAAGGTCTATCTGATTCTGAAATTTATAAAGAAGTTCTTAAAGTGTGCGATACAGATATAAATACGGTATGCAGGGTTACAGAGCTTTTAAGAAAACAGATCGATCAGGGTTTCATCGTTCCAGATGATAAGACGATCCTGATCGAGATTGAGAAGGATTCGGTTGTGATAAACGTTGCTCTTGGTCACAGGGCAAACGATACGCTTGGAAGAGTTATAACCTCCTATATTGCAGCGAAGTTTGGATCAAGCATCCCGCTTGAGATCGATCCATACAGGATCAAGTTCAGAACACCCGCACCAATCTCAAGAAGCTACATGCTGGAGCTCATATCATCGATAAAGCCTGAATATGTTGAGCCGATCTTGAAGATGACACTCAAGAACACGATCCTCCTTCGATGGAAGATGGTAAATGTTGCAAAGAAGTTTGGAGCGATAGGAAAGGATGCAGACTACAGTAAGATACCTGTAAATCGCCTCTATGATCTATTCCACAACACACCAATCGAGAGAGAGGCTATACAGGCTATATTTCATGAGAACCTTGATATCGAACAGTGTATGAAATTCCTGAAACGTATCAATGATGGAAAGATCAGGATTGAGTTTACCAGCACCTTGAGCCCGGTGGGTTTGAGTGGATATGGTGGTAGGAAGGATCTTCTGACATCGAAGAGGGTTGATCGCTCAATCCTAATCGCACTGAAAGAGCGGATCATGAACGACCATGTGATACTTTTTTGCACCACCTGTAAGAAATGGAGGCTTAAACAGAAGGTCAGAGATGTGAAAGAGCCGATCGAGTGCCTGGTCTGTGGCTCAAGGATGATTGCAGCCCTAAAACCATGGGAGGATGAGGAGATCGAGCTTCTGAAGAAGGGGAGTGGAGAGAAGGCACGGATCAAACGTGTGTACAGGAATGCAAACCTTGTTCTCTCGCACGGTCTGAAGGCCGTGATCGCACTCGCATCCAGGGGAGTCGGGCCTGAGATTGCATCAAGGATCATCTCAAAGCTCAGGGATGATGAGATGGACTTCTACCGTGATATAATGGATGCAGAGCGTAAGTATGCTGCAACCAGGGGGTTCTGGAGGGAGTAAAATAAAAAAGAGCAGGTCGAAACGGTTCAACCTACCCCCAACTCAAATCTTCACTCGAATGCAAGGAGTGTCAGCCCGAGCTTTTCCTCGAGTGCCTGAACTTTCTTTGTCGCGTCAGCATCGAGATCTGCATATCGTGTGTATGCGACGAGTACCACGCCAAGGTCCTTCTCCAGTGCCTGAACCTCCTTGACTTCTTCCTCAGATAGTTGTTTTACCTGCATAGTTAATATGTCGTTATCATACTACTTAAATTTTATGGACATGTAATTCATTTTACTTTATAACAAATTAATCATGTCAAGCAGGAGATAGATAAGATCAATATAGATTCAACCAAGTTTAAATACCTCGTGGTCGAGTTAGAGGTATGCCGATCAGCGTCAACGCCGACCTTCACATACACTCTCACTTTGCAGCGGCATCATCAAAGAAGATGACGATTGAAACGCTCGCACGAGAGGCGCCAAAAAAGGGGATAAACTTAATCGGGAGTGGGGACTGCCTGCATCCAGGCTGGATCTCTGAGATAAAAGCAAATAAAGATCTCTTTGATGAGTTTTTTCTACCAACCTGCGAGGTTGAAGATGCAA
The DNA here is from genome assembly GCA_026134025.1 of Candidatus Syntropharchaeum sp. Lineage (GTDB taxonomy): Archaea > Halobacteriota > Syntropharchaeia > Syntropharchaeales > Syntropharchaeaceae > Syntropharchaeum. Next base: position 18,541 of record JAOQII010000018.1, on the reverse strand, counting down.
ATCGCGTCCATCACCTCATGATACTCCCCTCTCTCACAAAGGCAGAGGAGCTTCGTGAGGCTTTTGTACGATACTCGACCGATATCGACAAGGACGGGAGACCGAGAGTGAACCTCTCCGGCGCTGAGATCGCAGAGGCTGCAAGTGATATAGAAGCGCTCATAGGTCCTGCCCACGCGTTCACGCCATGGACAGCGATCTATGCTTATCACGATTCCCTGAAGGACTGCTATGAGGATATGCGAGATTACATCTCATTCATCGAACTCGGACTCAGCGCTGATTCGTCTTACGCTGATCTGATCTCTGACCATCGCGATCTTACATTTCTCACAAATTCGGATGCGCATTCACCCTGGGCTATACGGCTTGCACGCGAGTTCAACCGATTCGAGATGGAGGATATAACCTTTGATGAGCTTAAACTGGCAATTTTGCGCAAGAAGGGCAGACGTCCGATATTGAATGTTGGACTCCCTCCAGAAGAGGGTAAATACAACCAGACCGCATGTACCAGGTGTTACAGGAAATTCAGTCCTGAAGAAGCGGTTGCTTATAGGTGGAGATGCGAATGTGGGGGGCTGATCAAAAAAGGTGTATTTGACAGAGTCAGGGAGCTTGCAGATCTCGAAACTCCCATACATCCGCCACACCGTCCCCCATATCTTCACCTGATTCCGCTTTCAGAGATCATATCACTCGCGATTCATCGTGGTGTAGATACAAAATCAGTCAGAGAACTCTGGGAAAAGCTTGTTATGCGATTCGGATCTGAGGTTGCAGTGCTTGTGGACTCAAAGCCTGAGGACTTTGAAGGATTCGACAGATCGGTTGTTAGCGCAATTTGTGCCTTCAAAGAGGGGCGTGTTATTGTAGAACCTGGTGGTGGCGGAAGGTACGGCACGATCAAACTCCCAGCAAACCTGGATAAGGTTCTTTCAAATGGACAGCGCTCGCTCTTCGATTCGTATGATGAGGTCTGATTGGAAAAGTTTATTGCCTACCTCCAGAAATTATCTTCGATGGTTAAGATAACGGATACGACATTCAGGGATTCTCATCAATCATTGATCGCAACCCGTATGCGTACGCGAGATATGTTGCCCATCGCAGAGGAGATGGATGAGGTTGGCTTTTTCTCGATGGAGGTCTGGGGTGGTGCGACCTTCGATGTATGTATACGGTATCTCAACGAGGATCCATGGGAAAGGTTACGGAGCCTGAAGAGCAGGATCAAGAAGACGCCGCTCCAGATGCTTCTTAGAGGTCAGAACCTCGTTGGATACCGACATTACCCCGACGATATCGTTCGTAAATTCGTTGAGAAGGCGTTTGAGAACGGGATTGAGATCTTCAGGATATTTGATGCCTTGAACGATGTGAGGAACATGGAGGTCTCGATCAAGACCGCAAAACGCCTTGGGGCGCATGTCCAGGGGACGATATCCTACACGATAAGTCCTGTTCATACGATTGAGTCATTCGTTGGAATGGCGAAAGATCTCGTTGATCTCGGTTCAGATTCGATCTGTATCAAGGATATGGCGGGTTTAATCTCGCCCACAGAGGCTTATAACCTCATAAAATCACTCAAAAAAGAGGTTGGAGTTCTGGTTGATTTGCATTGCCACTGCACGTCAGGGATGGCACCCCTAAGCTACTATCAAGCATGTAAAGCAAATGTTGATATTCTCGATACCGCCCTATCACCATTTGGAGGCGGGACATCGCAGCCGCCGCTTGAACCTTTTATTGCAGCACTCGCAGGTACGCCGTATGATACAGGTCTCGACCTTGCTTACTGCACAGAACTTAAGGAGCGGTTAATGGAAGTTAGGGAAAAGTATGAAGGACTCATCAACCCGATCTCGGAGCGTATAGATACAAACGTCATCCTCTACCAGATTCCAGGCGGGATGCTTTCAAACCTTGTATCACAGCTTGAACAGCAGAACAAGCTTGAAAAGTATAAAGAAGTCCTTGAAGAGGTGCCAAAGGTCAGAGCAGAGCTTGGCTATCCTCCACTTGTAACACCAACAAGTCAGATCGTCGGTATCCAGGCAGTTCTAAATGTTCTGAATGGCAGGTACAAGATGGTCACAAAGGAGGTGCGCGAGTATATAAGCGGTTTCTATGGCAGACCTCCTGGTGAGATCGATGAAAAAGTGCGTGAAATCGTATCCGAGGAAGAACCGATTACGGTGAGACCTGCAGACCTCCTTGAGCCGTACTATGAGCTTGCAAAAGAAGAACTTGAGCGGATGCATATCGTGAAAAAGGAAGAGGATATACTGACGTATGCCCTCTATCCCGCAGTTGCGATAAAATTCCTGAGTGGCGAACTTGAGGAAGAGGCGATCCCGAAAAGACATACAACAGAGACCTTCGAGGCTGAGTTTGGAGTTGAGGTCGACGGCGAGATCTATAATGTGCGTATACTCCCTGCAGGCATGGAGATCAAGAAGAAGGATGATACGCGTCCAAGGGCCGAGATCAAGGGTGGTGTCTTCGCCCCTATGCAGGGGATGATCGTCAAGCTCAATGTCGGCGCTGGAGGAGAGGTTGAAGAGGGAGATGTTATCTGCGTGCTTGAGGCGATGAAGATGCAGAACGATATCCATGCACCAAAGAGTGGAACAGTGAAAGAGATCTTCATCGACGAAGGGGATACCGTGATGCAGGGCGATCTATTGATGGTGATAGGTGAGGATTAATACCCCTTACGCCCTCGAGTACAACCCAACGAGATGCGTGTGGGAGAGGATATGCCCTTCCATCGCACTTTCAAGATCTTCTTTCGTCGAGTTTTCTCCAATATCCAGCGTGGTATCAATGGCATACAGCTTGAAGAAGTATCTGTGTGTTCCTGATGGTGGACACGGTCCGCCATAGTCGTTTCTTCCCCAGGAATTTTTTCCTTGCACGCCGGGTACGCTATTTTCCTCGATTGTTGAGATTATTGGGATGTTCCAGACCAACCAGTGATCCCATGTGCCCATCGGTGCATCTGGATCGTCGACGATCAGAACCAGCGTTACTGCACCTTCTGGAACCTCCTCTATCTTAAGCGGTGGATTTATATCCTCCCCATCGCAGGTATATCTCGAAGGAATCATACCACCCTCTTCAAAAGCGGTGCTTGTAAGTCTCATACCATTTTTTTCTATCCCTTCTTCATTTATATAATTTTGGAGTTCAGGATGAATATACCCAAATATCTCCTTAAGCGCATCAACGATCCTTGGTCCAGGTCTGCATGCGATATCGGCATCGATCACATAAACTTTCCCATCTTTAACCGCTTTGATGCCTGCAAATCTCGGATCCGTTGTTATATAGTCGTATGAGAGGTTTGTCTCCTCTACACCCATCCCGCCACCACTTGTCGTGATTATAACCTCTGGATCACGCTTAATCACGTTCTCAAGTGTCATTATGCTGTATCCAGGAAGATCAGATGCGATATTCTCAGCTCTGCAGATACGCATCATCTCATCCTCAAATGTAGTGTTGCCTGCTGAGTAGAGTGGATCATGCCAGATCACATAGAGCACACTCGGCTCGTATGCTACTTTTGCTGCTGCAGCTTTGACCGCATCGATCTGCATACGCATATTACTGGTGAGCATGGTCGCATTCTCCTCGCATCCAGTGGCCTCCCCGACGAGATTGATGCTCTGTAATGTTTCGTTCAGTGTCGTGGGGTTGAGTCCGATAACAGGCACTCCAAGATCAGATAATGTATCGATCGTCTCAATTCCATTTCCATAAGCCGCAAGTACAAGATCAGGATCGAGATCAACGACCCTTTCAGTGTTTATCGTCGCATAGCTTCCAACCTTCGGGATTGCTTCAACCTCTGGAGGATAATTTGAGATCTCATCAACCCCGACAACTCTATCACCAGCCCCGATCGCAAATACAATTTCTGTTGTGCTCGGTGCGAGCGATACGATTCGTTCAGGATTTTGTGGGATTGTAACTTCCCGTCCAAGGTCGTCTATAAGTGTGATGGTCGGCCTCGCTTCCTCGATATTTATAGATTCCATGCATCCAATCGAGAATGTGGCGAGTGCAATCAGCGCAAATACTACTGCAAAAAGCTTATACTTTACCATTGTTTATCCACTACTTATACAATTATGACCCATATCCCCATACAAAACTATCTCTCTCAAGGATTGCGGAATCTTCCAGCCTCCCATTCCACATCCCGATAGCATCGATCCATATCTCGGAACCTGCGCACTCTCTGAGTGTTCTATCAAGTTTCAATGGTATCATAGAAGGAGGTTGGTGATCACTCTATATATAGTTTACTATTTTCTTTAAAAAAAACAAATTAATTTGATTTAATCTAACTGCAGGTTGAGAAATGAAAACTTATTTATCGGTAGAGCAGCGATATTTACAGCATGGATCTTTCACTCACGTTTGGTGATAAGGTTATCCAGCCTGTTATACGGCGACTATCTGATATGCGAGAGCTGCTTTTCGATAAATCATTTGCGGTGGATGCCGATGACATGGATCTCTACTATATGTATCGGGATCTTTATCTGAGCAAGAATGACTGGGAGATAATAAAAGAAGCGGGTTTGAGGTATGATATCACGATAATCCCGCCCAGGATGCTCGGAAAAGAATTTATCAAGACCGCAGGGCATTATCATCCTCTAATTGATAGTGGAGAGATCACCTATCCAGAGGTCTATGAGGTGCTTGAAGGCGAGGCACATTATCTTCTCCAGCGACTTGAGAATGATCAAATCACGGATGTTGTGGTTGTAGAGGCAGAGGCAGGGGATAAAGTCCTCATCCCTCCAGGTTATGGCCACATCACGATAAACGCATCGAATAAGCGCCTGAAGATGGCTAACTGGGTTGCAAGAAATTTTTCATCGATCTATGATCCAATCCGTGCGAAGCGCGGCGGCGCATACTTTGAGACGCTGGATGGTTTTGTTAAAAATGAGCTATACGATAATCTCCCACCGATCAGGTTCTTGAAGCCGAGAGATATACCCATATTCGGGCTTGTGAAGGCAAAGGAGATGTATGGACTTGTGAGAGGCGAGATTGAGTCTCTCGATTTTCTTACAAAACCAGCAGCGTTTGTAGATATTTTTGAGGATATTCTGGCGTGATAAAGGATGAAAAAGACGATTGATGAGATCAATGAACGGATAAAGGACGGTAGCGTTGCTGTTGTTACCGCAGATCGGATGAGCGAGATTGTTTCTGAACTTGGGCCACAGAAAGCTTTTGAGGAGGTCGATGTTGTTACAACAGGCACATTCGGTGCGATGTGCTCATCAGGGGCTTTCTTGAACTTCGGACACTCAGATCCACCGATGAAGCTCGTCGATGTCTGGCTCAACGATGTGAAAGCTTATGGTGGGATTGCCGCAGTGGATCTATTCATTGGTGCGACACAGGCTTCACGATCCAGGGGTGAGGTGTATGGCGGTGGACACGTCATCGAGGATCTAATCTCAAAAAAGCCGATCGATGTGTTTGCAAGATCTCCTGGGACTGATTGCTATCCGAGAAAGGAGCTTGAGACCACGATACAGATCGATGATCTAAATCAGGCTATCATGCTCAACCCGAGAAACGCCTACCAGCGTTACGCAGTCGCAACAAACAGCACAGAGCGTATGCTTGATACTTATATGGGGCCACTCTTCCCGAACTTTCAGAACGCAACCTACTCTGGCGCCGGTGAGCTATCTCCGATACCAAACGATCCAAACTTTGATACGATCGGGATCGGAACCAGGATCTTTCTATGCGGAGGAGAAGGTTACATAATAGGGGAGGGTACCCAGCACAACCCCAGAGGTCACTTCTCCACGTTGATGGTAACCGGCGATATGAAAGGGATGAACCCCGAGTTTCTGCGAGGCGCAAGCTTCAAAAACTACGGTCCAACGCTCTATATCGGTATAGGCGTTCCAATCCCGATCCTGAATGAAAAAATTGCAGAAAATACCGGTGTCAGGGATGAAGATCTCTTAACAGATCTCCTCGACTATGGCATACAGAGAAGAGATCGTCCTGTACTTGCAAAAGTCTCGTACAGCGACCTCAAGTCAGGTGAGATCGAGGTTGAGGGGAGGGTGATCAAGACCTACCCACTATCAAGTTATTCGCTGGCAAAGAAGGTTGCAGATACGCTTTCAGATCAGATCAAACGTGGTGAGTTCTTCCTATCAGAGTCTGTGAAACCACTTTCAACTACCATGGTACAGAACCCGATGCGGGAGACGAAAGAACACCCACTTGTGATGGACGTGATGGTACAGGACGTTATCACGGTCAAGGAAGACTACAACGTCCAGCAGGTTGCAAAAACGATGGTTGATGGACAGATCACACATGTTCCTGTTGTATCGAATGAGGGTAAGCTTGTTGGGATGCTGACGGCATGGGATATCGCCAAGATGGTCGCTCAGGGGAGAGAGGCGTTGGCAGGTGAAATTATGACCAGAAAAGTACTTACAGCAGATCTCGATGAGCCGGTCGAGCTTGCAGCAAGGAAGATTGAGAAGTACAATATCTCAGCCCTGCCGATCGTTAATTCAGAAAATCGTGTGATCGGGATCATAACTGGTGATATGATAAGCCGACTGATTGGGAGGGGGCGGTAAGATGAAAATACGGCTTGTGTACACACCATCGATCATCCAGGAGCCGCTGATTGCTGAGATAATCCTTGAGACAGGGGCTAAAATTAACATAAATCGAGCAGACATCGGTGCTGTGAGTGGCGAGATGGTCGTAGATGTCCCTGAGGATAAATACAACAGGGTCGTCCGTCTCTTCAGGGATAAAGGTCTTAAGATCTCGCTCTTACACCAACCGATCTTCAGAGATGATGCGCGGTGTATTGCGTGTGGAATCTGCACGTTGATCTGCCCCATAGGCGTCTTTACGATCGAAGAGGACTGGTCTATCTCATTGGAAGCTGAGAGGTGTATCCAGTGCGGTGTATGTGTAGCGGTCTGCCCAACATCTGCGCTGGCACTTTCAGAGGGTGAGGTATGATAAGGAGGCACTTCCAGCTCAGGGAGACGATCGTAACGATAATTGCAGCGCATGAGTCTGAAATCGAGGCTGCAATCTCTGCGATTCGGCATCACAGACAGGAGCTTGAATCTTTTATCATAAAAGATCCCTTCTTTATGACGACACTTGAGCCTTACCGTGTAGAGATTGATGATCCGCCTCTGATCGTTGAGAAAATGGTTGAAGCATCGAGAAAGGTCGGATGTGGTCCGATGGCCGCGGTTGCTGGTACGATCGCAGAGCTTGCACGTGCTGCGATGATTGAAGAAGGTGCATCTTACGCCGTGGTTGATAACGGCGGAGATATCGCATTAACGGCTGATCGAGTTATAAAAGTCGGGATCTATGCGGGAGGATCTGTGATCCGTGACCTCGCATTTGAGATTGAACCAACACCCCTACTTGGAATCTGCACCTCATCGGCTACCGTTGGACCCTCTATAAGCTTTGGCGTGGCTGATGCTGCGTGTGTTGTTTCACGTGACGTCTCGCTTGCAGATGCTGCCGCGACTGTTCTCGGGAATGCCGTGCGGTTAGAGTGTGATATAGAGGAAGCTTTCTCAGTGGTAAAAGATATTAGTGGGATCGATGGTGCACTTATTATACATCAGGATAGACTTGCTTTATGGGGCAAGCTTCCCGTGCTTGTCAGGGCAGACGTAGATCCAGAATTGATAACGTGTGGGAGAGAGTATGTCAACGTATGATGAACTGATCGAAAGGGCAGCTTCTGAGATTTTAAATTCGAAGAATACCGTGGCGCTTACGGGTGCTGGCATATCTGTTGAGAGTGGTATAGCCACATTCAGAGGAGCAGGTGGACTCTGGGAGAAATACGACCCGGAGGAGTACGCACATATCGCAAAATTGAGAAGCAATCCCGAAAGGGCGTGGATACTCTTCAAGGAGATGATCGAGACGATACGTAAGGGAGAACCAAACCCGGCGCACGTTGCTCTGGCAAAACTCGAAGATATGGGGCTTCTTTCTGTAATCATCACGCAGAACGTCGACAACCTTCATCAGGATGCCGGAAGTAAGCACGTCATCGAATTTCATGGAAATACACTAAATTTGAGCTGCATGGAGTGTGGTAAGAAATACCTCGCCTCAGAGATCTCGCTCGATGAGATTCCGCCGCTATGTGCGTGTAATGGTGTACTTCGACCCGATGCCGTACTATTCGGGGAGGCGATACCATTTGATGAACTTGTAGAATCTCGCAAAGCAGCAGAGACGTGTGACCTCATGCTTGTGATCGGAACAACAGCCCTGGTACAACCTGCTGCAAGTATGCCATTGATCGCAGCGGAGAATGGGGCAAAGATCATTGAGATAAATCCAGAGGAGTCTGCGCTCACCTATATCGCAGATATATTCATCAAGGGAAGATCAGCAAGGGTATTGAGTGATATTCTGAGAAAAGTTGAGGAGAAAGTGGGGTGAACCTATGATTGAACATATAAGAATACCGCCAGATAGAATCGGGTCATTGATAGGTGTCAACGGGAGCGTAAAGGAATTTATAGAAGAAAACTGTGAGGTTGAACTCGAGATCGATAGTGAGAATGGGAGTGTCAGACTGGAATCAAAGGGTGAACCATTCAAAGCCTTGAGAGCAAGCGATATCGTAAAAGCAATCTCTCACGGCTTCTCACCACAGAACGCATCAAAAATCCTTGAGGATGATGAGTTGATCTTCACGATCATCGACCTCTCGCATTTGAGTGGATCTCCCAAAGAACTTGCAAGGATAAAGGGAAGAATAATCGGGAAAGATGGATCAACCAGGGAACTTATGGAGGAGTTGACAGAGTCAAAGATCTCGGTTTATGGGGAGACAGTCGCTGTAATCGGCTACCCTGAGAAGGTAAAGCTCGTTGAGGGTGCGATAGATATGCTCATCGATGGTGCGCCTCATGGAAACGTCTATTCATATCTTGAGAAGAAGCGACTTGAAGAGAAGTCTAAGATGGAACTTTAGGGAGTTTAAAAGCGCCTATGAAGGAAGAGATCTGGATCGAGAAATACAGACCCAGGCGTCTTGATGAGATAATCGGGCAGGAGAGCGTTACCTCAAGGCTCAAATCCTATGTTGAGCATGAGAAACTCCCGCATCTTCTATTTTCAGGTCCCCCAGGGGTTGGAAAGACTGCTGCTGCGATTGCACTCACAAGAGAACTTTTCGGAGAACGCTGGCATGAAAATTTCATCGAGCTTAATGCATCGGATGAACGGGGGATAGATACTGTTAGAACGAAGATAAAGACATTTGCAAGACTCGCTCCACGTGGCGGAGCAGATTTCAAGATCATATTCCTCGATGAGTCCGACTCGCTGACAGATGCGGCACAATCAGCCCTTCGGCGGACAATGGAGCAGTATTCTTCAACCTGCAGGTTCATATTGAGCTGTAACTACTCCTCAAAGATCATTGAACCGATACAGTCGAGATGTGCGATCTTCCGCTTTAAGCCACTCGAACATGGGGACATTAGCAAGCGGGTGAGATGGATCTCAGAAAAAGAGGGTATCATGATCAGCGATGAAGGAATAGAAGCTATATCTGAGGTTGCTCGCGGTGATATGCGGCGGGCAATAAACGCACTACAATCTGCAGCAGCCCTTGATAAAGTGATCGAGCGGGAGATGATCTATGATGTCACCGCCACGGTCTCATCGAGGGAGGTTATTAGCCTCATCAACCTCTGCCTTGACGGCGATTTTGAGGGTGCACGAACGAAGCTGGATGAGGCGATCGATAGAGGGGTTGCATCAGGGGAGATCCTTGATATTCTTGCAAGAAGGATATTCGATATCCCAGTCTCTGATCGGATGAAGATTGAACTTATGGAACGAATCGGTGAGGCGGACTTCAGGATATCAGAGGGTGCGAATGAGCGACTTCAGATGGAGGCGTTGATAGCTTATGTGAGTTTGAGAGGAAAATGATCTGTCCCTAAGTTCAGCGATTAAAGACCACATAGTCATTGTAGAGGCTAACATGGACATTCTCTATTGAGATTCCTGCAAGATACGTTTCATATTCCATTGTAGCATCTCCCGTCCCAGAAAGCCCCCTGAAGAATGTGAAAAGTCCTCGAATCGTTTTCTGTATTAACCCCTCATAATCTTTTTTCTCATAGATATCCTTGAAGATCGATTGGTCAGCGCCCTTTCTCGGTGCAACTAAAAGCTCAATGAGATCTCCTGTATTAAGATCAAACACTATATCCCTGACAACCCCGATGATCTCGCCATCTGCAGATACAACCTTCTGATCAATGATACGCTTTGTGAACGATCTCGGTTTTTTCATCCGCTTCTTATAGACCGATATAAGCTCTTTTATCTGCTCTTCGCGTCGATTGAACGAGGATATGTCAACACCTATCAATTCTGCGATTCTCGCGATATCGATGATGTCACGAAGCCTTAGATCACGAGATGTATCAAAAAGCCGCGTAAAGATGAGTGCCTGTGTGTATGCGAACGGGTAGTCAGCTGCAAACTCACGATGTATCTCCTCTGCTTCCCTGCTGTATGGAGAGAGGAGATAGTCATTCACCACCATCTTCACATCCTCACCTATCAGATGCTGGATCCTGTCCATATCCTTGTAGCTGCCCTTCATCCATGCTGCCTGTATCGCGAGTGGCATGTAATGCTCAATCGCGTTGAGTTCAAGCGGTTCAAGAAGAATATTCCATGGAAAGAACCTTGAATTTGAGTATGAAACAACTTTATCAACGACTGTTGTCTTCACAGCTTCCATTTTCCACCCACCTTACCGCTTTTTTTGTCTCTATCGCTCCTGCCAAACCCCCCAAGTGCCTTGAGTTTATCGAGCGAACTCCGACCCCTGGGCTCCCGCTCGATCTTCACATGATGATCGTCTTTGCATAGCTCCCACATCCACTTCCCAAACTCTGTCGCCCTGTAAAGTCCGTCATTTGAGCGTTCAATCAACCTGTTCTGCCAGATAACATCTGAAAGCATTCCCTCAAGCTCTTTCTCAAGTTTTTCATCATAGATGTCCCTGACAAGCTCCTGGTACTCCTGATCGACCCTGTGGCAGAGATCCTGGATCTCAGAGAGGTTCATACCCTCCCTGCTCTTCACGATCATCTCAAAAGCCCTGTATGCAAAGTCCTGCTGTACCAGATTCGACCATGCCTCATCAAACTGGTTGAATATTCCAAGTTTCTTCTTTGCAGATTCCTGCATGAGCATCGTGACTCGGTTCAGGACTTTGAGCGACTCGATCTCGTCAGATTGTTTGTTTTTAATCTCTATACCCTTCGATGAGATGATCGCGTCATCAAACTCGATATGATCATCTGCTTTACCAAAGAGGATCTCTGTAATCGCCCTGAAATATGCCTCATGGATCGGTCCCTGTTTGGCGTCATAAGGATAGATCTCATCCGTTCTTGGCTCAAGGTTAGGAGCGAACTTGGATGTGGCATCAAGGATATCATCCATCACATCCCTCATCCTTCGGTCAACCTCAAACTCACTCATAACCTCGCTTCTGAGCTGGCTCGCCCGGTTCTCAAGGTCATCTCGAAGTTTTCCCCCGATGCCCTTTTCGAGAAGCTTCTCTATCTCTTCAAGTTCCTGCTCCTTGGTTTTTCCACCTTCTCCTTTGAGCGATTTTAGCTTCCAGTACTCATCTGCCGAAGAATTCGCGCGTTTATTGAAGATCGGTATAGCCACGAGTAAGATCCCCTTTTTTATTTACTCAGTGAATCTTATATAATCTCCCCTGATAAAAGGTTTGTTATCGCTCAGGATCAGGTGAATGCATGAGAGAGGATGAAAATGGAGCGGGGAGCAAAAGCGAAGAGGGTGAAGAGCTTTTCGATCTTCTCCTTCCCGATGGGTTACCGATGGATATAATCGGAGAGGCACTCGATCGGTTCGACGTGCGACCTTCATGTGTAGACGGTGATGAAAGCAAGCCAACACTTAGAGGAAGCTTTGAGGAGGTTACGAAAGCGAAGGATTACATGTTCGCACGACTTAAGGAGTTTATTGCAGAGGAGGAACGGAAAAGCTTGAAATGAGGATCAAAAGAGGAATTTGAGATGAGAGATGTTGCACTCGTTGCTGCTGGGATGACAAACTTTGATTACAGAATCAACAAGCGTGCAGAGGAGCTTGTTTCAGAAGCGCTCCTTGATGCACTTGAAAGCACAAAAGGACTTGTACTGGATGATATTGATACGCTTGTAACCTCCTACTTCATCGATGCACGGCAGGTTGCAGAGGAGTGGATCATCCAGGATTATCTCGGACATCGACCAAAAGCGGCATTCAGGGTCGAGAACGGGGGCGGGTCGGGTGCATCAGCACTTTATGCTGCCTGTTCACTCATCAAGAGCGGACTTTCAGAGACCGTTCTTCTTGCAGGCTGGGAGAAGATGAGTCTCTACCGATCGAGGATGGCGAATGAGCTTATAGCGCGGGGGCTTGACATAGACTTTGACTTTGACGTCGGCGCGATCTACACCGCGTGTTACGGCATGATGGCTGTCAGGCACATGTATCTCTATGGAGAGCGTGAGGAAGACTTTGCGAGAATCGCGGTCAAGAACCGTAACAACGCACTCAAAAACCCGAAGGGCCAGTGGAAAAAACGGATAACCGTCGATGACGTCCTCGAATCAAGGCTCATTGCATACCCATTGAAGGTACTTGACTGCTCACTGATCTCAGATGGTGCAGCGGTCCTGATCCTCTCATCAAGAGAGCGTGCAAAGGAGATAACAGACGATCCTGTCTTTGTCGAAGGACTTGGAATCGCAACAGATACGATGCGTCTTGGCGATCGCGTGGAGATTGAAAATTTCCCTGCTTGCAGAAGCGCATCCAGGAAGGCATACAGGATGGCTGGGGTTGAGAATCCTGTAAGCGAGATTGATTGTGCCGAGATCTACGACTCCTTCGATACCGTCGAGCTCCAGAGTTACGAGGATCTCGGCTTTACCGATAAGGGAAAAGGAGTCCAATTCATCGAAGAGGCTGAGATCGGAGGACGATTACCTGTTAACATGAGTGGAGGGCTTGAAGGGATGGGACATCCGATCGGAGCATCCCCTGTCGCAGAGGTTGCAGAGATCTTCTGGCAGCTCAGGGGCGAGAGCTGTAACCAGGTCGATGGTGCAGCACGTGGGCTTGTCCACAGTCATGGTGGGGTTGGAACAGCAGTTTTTGTCGGCATATTTGGAAGATAGGAGGAATTTATGGGTTTTCTGCTTGAATACAGCGATGATTGGGGTATGATCGCACCGTTCTTCCAGGGCTTGAGGGAGAAGAGGTTATATGGCACAAGATGCCCTGCGTGTGAAAGGGTGTACTGTCCACCAAGAGCACACTGCCCATCTCAGGAGTGCAGGCTCGCTGAGACCGAATGGATTGAGCTTGAGCCCAGGGGGGTTCTTGAGTCCTATACACTCCTTGGTCTCAGCACACAGGAGCATCTCGATGATCTGCCGTTAATTTTAGGGCTTATCAGGGTGGATGGATGCAGTACGAGTTTGATGATGCGTCTTGAGGTGGATTTCGACGATCTTGTATGTGGTGCACGGGTTGAAGTGAAATTCAGAGAAGGTGCTTGCAGGATGCGTGATATTTATGCGGTTCTGGTGTAGGTTGGCGGTATGAAAATCGAGGCTTTCACGGTCGATGATCTTCCGCTGATATCTGAGGGCGATGATCTTGTTGGTATGATACTTGATAGGGTCGAGTTTGAAGATTTCGATATCCTGGTTATCGCATCAACCGTGATCTCAAAAACGATGGGGAAGGTGCGTGAGATCGCAGATATCACACCCTCTGCTGAGGCTATGAGAATCGCTTCCAAACTCGATGAAGATCCGAGATTTGTTGAGGCTGTTCTTGATGAGTGTGAGGAGGTTCTGATCGAGGCACCATTCATGCTCGTTCGAAGAGAAGATGGGCATATCTGTGTAAGCTCAGGCATCGATAGATCCAATATCGAAGCGGGAAAGTTACTTATCCTCCCTCAAGATCCATCAAAAACTGCGGCAGAGATCAGATCAAGGATATTTGATGAGGCGGGACGGAAAGTTACGGTCATCATCACCGACACAAATGGGAGAGCTTTCAGAGTTGGACAGACAGGTGTTGCGATCGGTGCATCAGGGATGTCGCCGTGTAAGAACTGGATTGGACTTTCTGATCTATTTGGAAACGTCCTTACGATCACGAATGAGGCTATAATCGATGAGATTGCCGGGTTTGCAAACCTCATGATGGGAGAAGGTGGTGACGGTACACCTGCAGTTATCATTCGGGGACTTGAGATATTCGAGGATGTTGAGGCGTTTGATGAGGTTATACGGGATGAGAGCGAGGATGTAATCCTTGATGCGCTGAGACGTCTTTAGTCCCTGACATCATTGAGTAAATTTATATAGCGTGAAGCGTACGTATCTTTCACAGTAGTAGGGATAAATAATGGAATCACGCATATTCAGGGCTTATGATATAAGGGGCATCTTTGGAGAAGATCTCACTCCTGAGATTATGCTGAAGATAGGGCGAGCCCTCGCAGCGTTAATGGATGAGGAGGGAATGGGTAATACGGTTCTCGTCGCGCATGATGTGCGCGGATCGGGGCAGCTTTTATCAGGAGCTTTTCTCGCAGGCGTTCTCGCAGGCGGTGTCGATGTCACATGGACTGGTAGATCACCGATAGGTCTTGCAGCGTTCTCAGGATTGATGCTTAAACGGGATGTCATGGCATATATCACAGCCTCCCATCTTCCACCAGAGTGGAATGGGATTAAGTTTTACAGCGGTAAGGGGATCGGCTTCTCTGCAGAGTACAACATGAGAATCGGTGAGATGGTTGCGGATGATGAAAGCCTGATGAAACGGTCTGTACCCTGGGATGCTGTTGGTGTTTCCGATGAGATTTCGATGAATGAGGAGTACACACGGTACTTAGCGTCGAAGTTTGATATCGAGGGTGTAAGGACCGTCATGGACTGTGGTGGCGGTAGCATGAGCATCATAGCACCGCACGTCTGTAGGAAACTTGGGATAAGCGCATATCTCCTCTTCTCTAACAGGGACCCAAAGTTCACACACAGGGCGAGTGAGCCAACAAAAGAATCTCTAAAGGTTTTGATGGGGCATACGAAGAAACTTGATGTTGATTTTGGTGTTGCATTCGATGGAGACGGGGATAGAGGTGTGATCGTCGATGATAAGGGCAGGCTCCTAACCCCCGAGCAGACAGGGATAATAATCGCAAAGGAGATGCTACAGGAGAAGGGAAGCGGGAAAGTGGTTGCAAATGTCGAGTGTTCAAGGGCGATCGAAGATCAGCTTGAACCACTCGGGGCTAAGGTCTCAAGGATACCTGTAGGACATACATACCTGACGCTTGAGGCAGAGAAGCAGAAAGCGATGCTTGGTATCGAATCAAGCGGGCACATGGTGATGCCTGAATACTTCCTCTTCGATGATGCGATTCTCATCCCACTTAAAATCGCAGAAATATGCTCAAAATCTAAAAAGAAGCTGTCAGAGATGGTGGATGAGATCCCAATCTACCCAAAGGAGCGGATTGATATGACGTGCTTGGATGAGTGTAAGTTCTCGGTTATGGACTCACTCAAAGAGACATTCAGCGCGTCTTATGATAAAATAAACACCTTTGGTGGACTCAGGATAGATCTGGATGAAGGATGGGCACTTGTAAGGGCATCGAATACATCACCAACGATCAGGCTTACTGTGGAAGCGCGACGTGAAGAAGATCTTGGAACAATCGCTGAACCTTTCACGAAAGCAATCAGGGAAAAGATAAAAGAGGAGGAAAAGTGAGTGGAGAAGAGCGATATTACACTTGAAGAATTACCAGGCATTGGTCCTGCAACAGCAGAGAAGCTCCTGGAGGCTGGATACTCTTCGATCGAGGCGATAGCTGTTGCATCACCCGCAGATCTTGTGACAACGGCTGAGGTAGGGGAGACGACTGCTGCCAAGATTATCCAGGCTGCAAGAGAGGCTGCTGATATCGGGGGGTTTGAATCAGGGGATCAGGTATTCGAGCGCAGAAAACTCGTTGGAAAGCTTACAACAGGGGCAAATTCCTTGAACGATCTTCTGGCTGGAGGTATTGAGACACAATCTATCACCGAGTTCTATGGAGAGTTTGGCTGTGGGAAGACCCAGATCGCACATCAGCTTGCGGTAAATGTCCAGCTTGCCACATCAGAGGGGGGTTTGAATGGCTCGGCTATTATAATCGATACAGAGAATACGTTTCGCCCTGAGCGAATCAACCAGATGGCAAATGGGGTGGGACTTGATCCAACAGAAGCGCTGAAGAATATCCATGTGGCACGGGCATACAACTCAAATCACCAGATTCTACTGGTTGAGAAGGCATCAGAGCTTGCAGACAGCCTTAAAGACTCTGAAAAACCTGTGAGACTTCTCATAATTGATTCACTTACTGCACACTTCAGGGCTGAGTATGTGGGGAGAGGAACACTTGCTGATAGACAGCAGAAGCTGAACAAACATCTTCATGAAGTTTTGAGGTTTGCAGATCTGAATAACGCTGTTGTAATGGTGACAAACCAGGTTCAGGCAAAACCAGACGCGTTCTTTGGTGACCCAACAAAGCCGATAGGTGGGCATGTCCTGGGACATACGGCAACGTTCAGGCTGTATCTGAGAAAGTCGAAAGGGGATAAGCGGATTGCGAGACTCGTTGATTCACCACACCTGCCAGATGGAGAAGCGGTCATAACCGTGACTGGTGAAGGGATAAGAGACTGAGCTGTGGTTTTTATGGAATTCAGGCTCAAAGGATCGTTTAAATGCAGTAAGGACGTATCTGAAGTTTTTGATGGAATTGAAGCAGTCTTCGCTGATGCAAATAAGACGGTTCTCACGAAGGGTGCACCTCATGGAGAAGGCGCGTCATCGAGGCTTCTCGGGATTGAATCTGGACGAGTAGAATTTGAGATCAAATCTGGCAGATATGTGAGGGCGCATGATGCACTTCTTCGGCTCAAAAAGGCTTTATCCGCGTATCTTGGGAAGGAGCACCATATAGGAGTGCGAGGGGTCGAGGTTGACGCATTCACGGTAAAGATCCCCTCAGATGAACCGCCAAAGCCCATGAAGATCCCGTTTGTTCGTGAGATCTCATACAATGCAGGCATGATCAATCTTGAGCTTGAGCTTTCGCTGAAGGAGCTTGAAGACAGAGTGCCAGATCGGATAATACGGCTTATTGAGGAGAAGATTGCAAAAAAAGATTTTGGTGGCAAGTCTGAGCACTGGGAGCTCCTAACAGAGAGTGAACCCAAAAAACGCATATTTAATAAAGATCCAACAGAGGAGATGATAAAACGGCGGTGGCTCATACACGGTGCTGTCCGTGGGCAGTGGATTCATGGCATCCAGATAACGCGTATCTTCAGGGCGTTTGAAAGAATCGTCGTTGATGAGATCCTGAAGCCCCTGGGTTATGCTGAGATGATCTTTCCCAAGGTCGTTGGATGGGATGTCTGGAAACGATCGGGACATTTGAAAGGGGTTTATCCTGAGATTTACTACGTATCCCCTCCTCAAAGCCGCGATCCGGAACTTTGGGAGGATGTTATAAATTACTACCGTGTTACGCAGGAGGTTCCGATCGATATGATCCGCGAACGAATGGGCGATCCGATCGGGGGGCTTTGTTATGCTCAGTGCCCGCCTTTCTGGCCCTTCTTGCAGGGACAGACGATCGCAAATGAGTCGGTGCCTGTCAGGGTCTTTGACCGCTCAGGAACATCTCACAGGTATGAGAGCGGCGGGATCCATGGGATTGAGCGGGTCGATGAGTTCCACAGGATTGAGATTCTCTGGCTCGGAACGCCTGATCAGGTTGTGAAACAGTCAAAAGCCTTACAGGAACGGTATAAAAAGATATTTGACGAGATACTTGAGCTTGAATGGAGAAGTGCATGGGTTACCCCCTGGTTCATGGCTCAGGAAGGGATGAGTGGGCTTTCTGAAAAGGGGGAGGTTGGAACGATCGATTATGAGGCGATCCTCCCATATAACGAGACCTGGCTTGAATTCCAGAATTTGAGCGTCAATGGAGATAAATACCCGAAAGGTTTCAATGTTAAACTCCAGTCAGGGGAAGAATTGTGGAGCGGGTGCTCAGGCGTGGGGCTTGAAAGGTGGGCTGCGGCATTTCTGGCTCAAAAAGGGCTTGACCAGGAGAATTGGCCAGATCGATTCAGCGCGATTGTTGGAGATGTTGAAGAGGGTGCTGTGAGATTGGTGTAAACAGGCTTTGTACGTTCTGCGGATATGAGAAGTCGCCGAAGGCAATCTTGAGGTTGAAGTTGAGGATGGGAGCTAAACAAATACCTATTTTTTTATTTAGTACACCTTTCTCGATACCCATTCAACGCCTCAACAA
>JAOQII010000017.1 GCA_026134025.1 Candidatus Syntropharchaeum sp. | reverse complement strand
GTTTTGGTCAAGAAGATTTTTGATTTGCTTGTTAATTTGGTGAGGTTTGAGGGGTGGGTGGGTTTTTCAAAGTTCTCATTAAAACTCCTTTAAACCCAAAAAAATCAAAAAATGGCAACCTCTTTTAACCCCTTCTGCTGAGATTGATCTATGCCATGGGTTAAGATAGGCTCGAAAGAAGGCCTTGCGGATGAGTTTAAAGGGCTTTCAAGCGTAGATCAGAAGCGCCTGCTCCCAAGGGGTGCACTTCCCATCAATATCCTTGATATAGACGAGCTTGAAGCGACCCTGAACGGTGTGACCGGGATCTGTCCTGGAAAAAGCGGGATAAAGAAGGAAGTTGTAGCTTTAGAGGGTTATTATCCGCCGAAATTTGGAATATGGGCGACGCACAGGCTTTACCGGGTGATATACACCGTGGAAGAAGCGAGGATGTATGTCATTGCAAAGCAGATGACGAAGCGTGATGGAGACAAGGAGTTCTGGGCGCTCTTCTATCGGTTTTATGACGAACCTTACATGCCAGTTCCCTACTACTTCCTCTACGATAGTCGACTTGAGAGGGAATTTAAGGAGGTCTTTGGCTACTTCTGGATGCAGTACATCGAGCATGATATCAACTTTGAGGAGTACCTCTTAAACTGGACGATCGGGAAGATCGATCGACTCGAGTTTTACAACCTTGGGGATCTCTTAAGACTTCTCTGGTCAAAGGGGGTGAAGCATAACGACCTCAAAGGTGAGCATCTTCTATTAAAAGGTGATAGATGGCACTTAATCGATTTTGAGAAGTTCAAGCACCTCAAGAACCCGAAAGATAGGGAGGATGATCTCTCGATATTGATCGGCGACTCCACACTCTTTCTCGATGGATACATGCGCTTTCACCGTATCGAGTTTGAGGGCGAGATAAAGAAGAGATACGAGGAGTTTGTGAGGGCGGTGCTTGGTGAATTTGGGATCGATATCCGGCAAAACCCGCACTTTAAGACATTTCTTGGTGTAATACGATCCCATGGGATACGCGAGAGTGCTGTATTCAAATGAGCTTACGATACAGCTCAACCATCGCTGAGACCTCAAGCTCATCGGGGCGTCTGCCAAGAAACTTTTCATGACTCAAATTTGTGGTATCGAACCTGAGCGATTTAAGCGTTTTAAAAAGCTTCTTTCTCCGATTTGAGAATAAATTTGTGACGAAATTTAAAAAAAGGTCTTTATTCTCGATTTCGGGATTATGCTTTGGCGTAAGTCTTACTATACTTGAGTGAACCGGGGGTACAGGATTGAACGCCGTCCGCGGCACCTCCTCAAGTACCTCGACGTCTGTCAGTGCCTGAACACACACAGCGATCCTGCCATACGCCTTTGTACGAGGCGATGCTGTGATTCTTCGCACAAACTCTGCCTGATACATCAAAACCCCAATAGTAAAGTTCGATCTCAGGATCTTGAGTGTAATCTTTGATGATATAGCGTAGGGAAGGTTTGAGATCACTTTATCAAATTCAGGAAACTCAATCTTGAGCGCATCTGCGTTTATAACCGTTGCTCTCTTTCCACACCTCTCTTCAAGCCGCTCTGCTAACCTTGAATCTACCTCAATCGCATAGACGTTCGCTGATTGCTCAATGAGACGTTCTGTTAAGTTTCCGATACCTGCCCCAATCTCAAGTATTCGATCCTCCTTCATAAGATCTCCATAAGCAACGATCCGATCCAGGATCTTTTCATCAACGAGGAAGTGCTGACCCAGCCCCCTATATCTCTTCATCCTGTACATAGCTCCTTTTGGTTTTCAGGGCAAGTTCCGCCTTTGCAAGTTCAACCCCGAGGTATGCACCATGGTCCATCATCGATATGCGCCCACTCTTTGCGATATATGCGGCGATATCCTTCGCTCGCTTACCGCTTATGATCTCAACCTTTCCATCAGGCAGGTTATGCTCTACAAAGATCATTCCGTCTTTTACAGCTATTCTGAAGTAGCCAAGCGGATCAGACGCCCATTGAGGCGCTTCTACGACTGTGACAACAGGATCGACGTCCAGTACTGGCACACCCTCCCGTCTTCGTTTTTCCTTCGCTACAAAGAGATCGATTCCAAGATCCTTGGGTGAAGATTGCCTTGCTGAAGCAAGCCTCATCATCATCGATCCTGTTACAAGTTCCCTCACACTTCCTTCAGTCTTCCTGCTTGCCTCAGGGGCAAATAGTATGCTAACACCAAGTTCCATTCCGATACCTGCAAAAGATGCATTCACACCGATTGAATCTGCATCGAGAAGCTCTGTGACATTCCCGATCCCAAAAAATAGCGGTGTTACCTGATCCACCTCTCTGAAGTGGTAGTAGTCGTGGATCGATCGTGTGAGACCATGTCCCAGTGGCGCAAGGACAGGATCTGCGATGAGCTTGCGAATCCCGATCGATCGTGCATACCCAATCGTCTCAAACAGCTCATCAAGACCGCTCCTTGATAAGATAACGACTGGAAGATCCGCTTTTGCAATATCTCTCCCCACTTCCTTGATGTTATCTTTATCAAGACTCAGGATGAGCTTCGCACCTGAATTGATCCCTGCTCTTATTAGATCTGGTTCCATCGTATCAAGGCTCACAGGAAGTTCTGTCGCGGATTGTGAAACCTCAAGAACACGTTTTACATCATCCACGCTAGCATCAAGCTCAATCCCAAGATCGATGATGTGAGCACCTTCCTCTGTGAAGTAATTTACCTTTTTTTTGAGTTGATCTCGATCCAGAGAGGTTGCATCGACGATCTCTGCCATCACCTTCATCGCGGAGTTACCACCAATCTTGACCTCATCGATCATGAACGCAGGTTCACTCATCTCTTCAAGCTCAAGAAGCTCCTTCCTGATCAGATCAGGGTCAGACTCAAGAAACCTGCAGGCTGGAACTGTCCTTGAGAGCTCAACCTCATCGATCCTCTCAAGTACAGCTGGAAGATCATGAGCATATCTGGGACCAAGCCTGATCTTGACCCCAAACTCATCCTCAATGCGGCTGAAATCTGATGAAACATTTCCTGGAAGAAGTATAAGGTCGTATTTTGATAGATCAAGCTTTTTTAGATGATTTCTAAGTATTCTGGGTGAGATGAGGGCTGCAACATCTATATCTGCGACCGTAATATCTGCCAGACCAGCGGTATAGCACTTTACAATCTCGAACGCCTTTTTTCCTGTTATGATGAGGAGCATACGCAGAGATCATCTTCACTCTTATATCAATCCTTTTCTCATTGGCGCGCAAATGTATTTTAGTTTTTTTGATAATTCTTTGTGGAGCAATATGACAGCTATAGAGCGTATTCATTAACAGATACCTATAACATCCACACTCCTCGATCAAAAGGTTCTTATACGATAGCGTCAATACAACCTCCTGTATGAGAATATGCTCCAGATCACTTGTGGTCGTATTCCTGCTGATGCAGATTCTTACACTACCTGTATCTGCTATCAGTCCTGAGTGGAACGAGAAATCGCTCGATATCGATCGTGTCATTATTGAGCTTGATGGAGATTGCGCGATCGTATCGGTAGATTACGAGTTACATGGTGTCATCGTCTTTTATGTCTTCATACTTGGTGGGAAAGTCATCGAACCCATCCTGAATGAGCTTATTACAGATGCAGAGGATCTTGAAATCCTGCAGATGACTAAGGATAGTGCAAAGTTCAGTATAGCGTTTGATACCTCCCGAACTACAATAGCATTCTCGCAGAAGATTCCACTTATCATCGTTAAGTATCCAGATCAGAGACGAGACGAGTTTAGAGATACCTCGCTTGTCAGGGTGAGCATGTAAAGGAAGAATATTTTTTCGTCAACTGACTATTTTTTTCTCCTCCATATCTTGTATACTCCGATGATGATCAGACCGATTATCACAAACGGCAGTATAAAGCCTGTAAAGATGATCAGACCGTTCACGGTTGTTATGAAAGCATCCACTGCATCTCTTATAGCATCCCGTATCCCCCAGCTGTGGGTGATCGGTGTTGGCTCATGGAGTGAGACTGTTATCGTTGAGAGTGAGACGCGATCCTCAAGATAGTTGATCCGACCTTTCAGGCGTTCAATCTCGCCTCTAACTCTTGAAAGTTCACGTTCCACGGCAAGGACATCCTCAACATCCTCTGCCATATCAAGGATCGCAAGTAGACGCTCCTCCTCTCGTCTTGAGTTGTTGAGTCGTGCCTGAAGGTCGATGTATTCCTCTGTCACATCCTCACCAGCAATTGACTTCGACTCAACCTTCCCAAGCTCTTCAAATGCCATGATCACATCGAGAAATTCATCCTCGGGAACACGGACTGTAACATACCCGCTCTTTCCACCGCTCGATGTTATGTAGCTTGATGAATCCTGGATGAACCCGTCATGCTCCTCTACGATCTTTAAAATATCGTTGAAACTTGAATCAAAGTTATCAACCTCGATATTCAGGTTTGCAGTCCTTATTACCATCCGATCAGCGTAATCAATCATTTCAGAACCCAATCTTTCTTGATATGCCATCTCTTCAGGAATAGCGAGCTCCATTGACTTATCCACGCCACTGATTCCACCATTCCATCCCTCGTAGTATCCTTCTTGAGGTGATCGTGAAATACAGCCTGCAAAAATCGTTGAGCTTGCAATCAGTAGGAGAACAAGTATAACCCTGTAAAGGCTCTCTTTTTTCATAATTATCACATATTAGAATTGCTCTTTGTGGTATTAATTTTTTACTTAAGCTACAACTTGGTTCGAAGTTTATTGAAGGGTACTTTTTCCGCTATCATCAAGCGGAAGTCGGGTGTTCGGAAGGGTTGCAACTACAAAAAAATTCATAAAGTCGCGGTACGAAATAGTTACATATGAGCCTGAGCCGTTCACTTCTGCTCCCATCTGTGACAGAGATATTGCAAATGGCGGGATTTAGAACATCCCAGCGGTGTGATGTTAGACCGAGAAGTTTTGATATCGTGGCAAAAAATGATCGCGATACCCTACTCTTGAAGGTTTTATACAACATTGATGCCGTGAACCAGGAGATGGCTGAAGAGCTGAAACGGATAACAAAACACCTTTTAGCATCGCCACTGGTAGTAGGAGAGCGGATGAAAGGGCGGTTTCTCGAGACGGGCGTTCTTTACAGACGCTATGGGATTCCGTCGATGAACGTCGAGACGCTCTACGATTATTTCGTGGAAGAGATCAAGATTTACGCCTACTCAGAGCGTGGGGGGCTGTACGTCAAGATTGACGGCGATGCAATAAAGCGCGCGAGGCTTAAGATGGGGCTCTCCGTCGGCGATCTCTCAAAGATGATCGGTGTTTCAAGACGAAGTATTAGCCGATACGAGGAGAATCTAATGGAGACAACGGTTTCCAATGCGATTGAGCTTCAGGAAACGCTTGGAGAAGATATTTTAACCCCAATAGATCCTTTATCAATGAAGCCCCCCCTGATAAACGAGAAAGAATTGAATCTAGACGTCCTGCATCTGATGTCTGAGATTGGGTTTGAGGTTCATCCGACACCACAGGCACCATTTGATGCGATTTCAGAGGATCGTGACCGGACAAAGATCCTTACAGGATCGGGTAAGAAAGTTTCCTCAGTCAGGAAACGTGCGAAGATCATGAGCAGTATCTCGTATGTAACAGGCACGATGTCTGCCATAATCATAGAAGAACGATCAAAAGAGGAGAACATTGAGAATACAGCGATACTGGAAGAGAAAGAAGTTGAAAAGATCTCTAACACTGATGAGTTTCTCAAGCTTCTACTGAGCAGGGCCGGATCCCATAGATGAAACAGACCATAGTTCTTAAGCTCGGAGGTTCACTGATAGATTCTGTTGAACTTTTACTGATAAGTTTAAATGAGCTATCCGAGAGATATGGGCTTAATATCGTGATCGTTCCAGGTGGAGGGGTTTTTGCGGATACGGTGAGAAAATATGGATCGAAGCTCTCTGATGGGGCGGCTCACACGATGGCCATACTTGCGATGGATCAGTACGGGATCTATCTCGCGGATCTTGGTGGTATCAGGGTGATAGATCGTCTGGATGAGATTGAAGATCTGGATGGCGTTTCAATCCTTCTTCTGAACCAGATCATGAAAGAGCGCGATCCACTCCCGCAGACGTGGGATGTCACATCGGATACGATCGCTGCATGGGTTTCAAAAGAGCTTAACGGATCCCTCATCAAGTTAACCGATGTTGACGGGGTATTTCGTGGGGGTGAGCTTCTTTCGGTGGTGTCAGCCGGTTCTCTCAGACTATTGGATAGCTCATGCACCGATAAGGGGCTTCCAGATTTTCTGATCAGACACGATATGGACTGCATCGTTATAAACGGAAGGTATCCAGACCGGCTTAAACGTGTAATCGATGAAAGAGCATTTAAGGGAACAGTGATAAGAGGAATAGATAGGGAGCTGGAAGAATGTTTCCGATAACGAGAATGCGAAGGTTGAGAGCGTCTCGACCAATCCGTGATATGGTGAGAGAGACGACTTTGAGCCCAAAAGATCTGATATACCCGGTCTTTATCGATGCCACGATAACAAAGAAGCGTGAGATTGAGTCGATGCCAGGGCAGTTCAGGTTGCCTCTGAGCGATCTCAAAGATGAGGTATCTGAGCTTCTTGATCTCAATGTCCCTGCTGTTCTTCTTTTTGGGATACCAGATAGGAAGGATGAGCTTGGAACTTCAGCTCTCGACGATCGTGGAATCATACAGCGCTCTATCAGGGCGATACGAGATGCTGTCGGGGATGAAATCGTTATTATAACCGATATCTGCCTCTGTGAGTACACAACACATGGACACTGCGGCATCATCGAGGATGAAAAGATACTCAACGATCCGACGCTTGAAAGAATAGCCAGGATGGCGCTATCCCATGCCGAGGCTGGGGCTGATATCGTTGCGCCTTCGGGAATGATGGATGGGATGGTATCCTCGATCAGAAGTCTTCTTGACGAGAATGGGTATCAGGATACACTCATCATGTCTTATGCAGCAAAGTATGCTTCCTCGTTTTACTCACCGTTCAGGGATGCAGCAGACTCTTCTTACTCATTTGGAGATCGATCCTCGTACCAGATGGATACTGGAAACTCAGATGAGGCGATACGAGAGGTTGAACTCGATATTATGGAGGGTGCTGACATCGTCATGGTGAAACCTGCGATTGGCTATCTTGATGTGCTTTACCGCGTCAAGAGTACATTTGGGATGCCAACCGCTGCGTACAGTGTGAGCGGCGAGTACTCGATGGTAAAAGCTGCAGCGATGAATGGATGGATCGACGAAGAGAAAATCGTATATGAGATGCACCTTGCTATTAAGCGTGCGGGTGCTGATATGATAATAACATACTTTGCAAAGGATGTGGCAGGATACATGGAGGAATTTTGATGGAGCCAGTCTGTGATGGTCTTTACATCGTGAAACCAGGGAAGGTGATATATGATGAAGTTTCTATTCTTTACGCATCATCTGCGGTTGTCTTGATCGATGATGAATCTGTGCTACTCATCGATACAGGACTATCTGAGGACTGGGATCAGATAAGACAGGGAATCGATGCGTGTGGGTTTAAGGTCGACGACATTGATTTTATCATAAACACACACCTTCACGCGGATCATGTTGGATGCAACGACCGGTTTGATGTTAGGAAGTACGCACATCCAAAGGAGATAGAGCGGGGCGAGTTCACAGATGGCGTTTTTCCCTACACAAACCCGATAACAGATAAAATCGAGATAATTGAGACTCCCGGGCATACGTGGGGGCATATATCGGTTGTCTATCGTTCTTCTGAGAAAACTGTGGTGATTGCCGGGGATGCAATTCCCACGAGAAACAACTACTACGAACGCGTGATTCCGAGAATTCATGTGGATGCCGATATTGCGATGGAGAGTTTTCTTAAAGTGGAGGAACTTGCAGATATTATAATCCCTGGGCATGATGATCTGATCGAGGTCAGAGAATAGGAGAATAAGATGCGCCGACCGGGATTCGAACCCGGGCTGTGGGCTTGGAAGGCCCAAGTCATGCCTCTAGACCATCAGCGCATGATCACCAATAGGAAGATTCGCTCGGGATTATTTAAGTTTTTGTAAATGCCAGGCACTGCTGCATTCACTGAACTCATTTCAAAACATTTATATAAGACCCCCTCAATAACAAATTAACAGGTTCTGAGGGGATGATATGAAATTTGAGGAATTGACTGACGAGGAATGGGAACTTATCGAACCACTCCTTCCACCACCTCTATCTCCTCCTCACTCAATCCATACAACTCATAAACCAGCCTGTCAATCTGCGCATCAACAATTTTTATCTGCCGTTCATAAAGCTCCTTATCTCGCTCCATTCTCGCCTCATGGTATTTCTTCTGGAGTTCGAGCATGTTCTCGACCAGAGCAACGAGTTTATCGTGCTGGGATTTTTCGGCGGGATTGGAGAAGTCTATGGTGCGGATGGGGAGTTCCGCCATGTATTGGTAAATAAACCTTAAATATCCACCACGATATGTAGACGCTATATTTTTGTAAAAGAACGTTATGATGGTCGAATTCAAAATACCTAAAAGATACTTTTCTGCATTTGATATGATGTAGGCGGTATTAACACAATAGAAATCCCCAGCAGTGTCTATTGTGAAATTACCACGCATTGAAATATCAGGTAGCATTATCTTAGGCTTTTCAAACTCAGCGTAGTAATCACAAGCACGCAGTTCCCACCAGTATTCGCCTTTATCATAGCGTTTCTGAGCTTTTTCAGAAAAAGGTTTCAGATGAAAAGCCACACCAGGATAGTTATTTTGTAGCCATTTCCATGCATTTTTCACCCCTCCTGATTTTTGGTTTGTCCAACCCTTCGGCATCAGTATCAAGTACCGTTCGCTGCACGGCGGCTGATACCTTTTAATGTCCTTGCCAGCAAGAAATGGCTTGATCAATTCCGCGCTGTTGGGGTCTTCTGCGATCAGCTTATCGCGAGTTGAGGAATCGATAACAAAAGCCTCATTCAGACCCGTTTTAATGCCATAATATATTTTTCCATCGACATATTCATCCAACGGGACGCCAGTTTTACGTAGTTTATCCAGTAACGCCCGGGTCTCTTCATCGACGAGCGACCAACCGCTATCATCCAGTTCATCCTGATTCACAGCATACTGATGCTCTTTCACATAAGCCCCGAGGTCTGAGAACCCCAGCGTTTCGACCTGCGTCACTTCAAATGTCGAGCGGGGTTCCCCGTTGGAAATCCGCAAAATACATGGGTAAGTAGTGGCATTCTGGAACACCGAAAGGTCGCCAAAATCAACAATCTCCTCGATCCGCTTTGTCTTGAGCCACTGCCTGAGTGGTTTGCCATAATTCGCACGCATCCACTTGTTTGCAACAATATACGAGAAGAACCCGCCAGACCTTAGCAGTGAAACCCCTTTTTCAATAAAATAAGCACACAGATCAGCAGTTCCCTGATATACCTGATAATGAGCCTTGAAATATTCCTTCCGCTCTTTCAGCAGTTCTTGGCGAACATACGGCGGATTCCCAATAACGCAATCAAACCCACCCCGCGCCATAATCCTCCCAAACCCCCTCGCTTTATCATTCCAATCAAAGACATTGATCCGCCTCATCTCCTCCTCATCAAAGAGCGTTGTCTGAGGTGTATCGTAAAAATCAGGACCGATCAGCGAGTTGCCGCACTTGATATTATCTTCGAGATTGGGGAGAATGCCCTCCATTCCTAATCTCACCTGTCCCTCTATGCTCTCTCTGTTTTCGTTCTCAAGCACCTTCAACTGCAGACTCAGTTTCGTAACTTCCACTGCCTGCGGGTCAATATCAACGCCGTAGATGTTGTTTAAAAGAATTCGTTTTTCTCTGCTGTTGTCAGATGCCATTCGTTCTTTCTAACCTGAAAAACCGCATTCTTGTGCTTCTTCGGCTTGTTCTCTGTGTACCAGTCCAGATGATACTTCAAGAGATACGTGTATGCACCAATGAGAAAACTTCCTGAACCACATGCAGGGTCGAGTATTTTAATTTCTGCGATCTCCTCAGGTGTCTTTCCCTCTACCAGTCTGCCAACCGTGTTCTTGACGATGTAATCAACGATATACTGGGGCGTGTAATACACACCGCCCGCCTTTTTAACCTCTGGCTTAGTTTCAACCTTTGCCTGATGCCCCGCGGTCAGCCTGATGACCTTACCCAAGAACTGCTCATACACATTCCCAAGGATTTCAACACCGAGAACTGAGAACTCATACGGCGATTTCGGATAATAGAGACTCTGGATAATCGTTTTCAAGACCTTGTCATCAATCTTCAGCATGGGCGTTATCCCATCATCCTCAAAATCAAATATACCGCTGTTGTATTTGGACTCTGCGAGTTTGAAGTGATTCAGGAGGTCTTTGTAAACGTCAGTAGATTCGGCTTTCGATTGCAACTGTCCGTAAGGTTCGATCCCTCGATCTTCACAGATTCGCAGGAAGATGATACGGTCTATAATCTTCTGCACTGAATAGTTCAACTCAAAAATAGAGACATCGGGATTCCTGAGTGCGATGTTTTTAGCCAGCATCTCACGCCAGCTCTCAATCTCCTTCAAAAACTCACTATCCACCTCCGCAGTGCCCTTCTTGCCCTTCGTTGATTGTGCGTACCTGTCAAAGCTTCCTTTGAGAATCGCATCTTTGGAGAAGACATCGTAGATCTCATCGAACTTGTCAAGATAATCCTCAAACGTATAATATCCAATCCGCCCCACACTTGGTTTGTCATTTGGGTTGGGCTTAATCCGGCAGTCGTAGACCGATAGCTCCTCAAAATCCGTTACGATGGACAATGGCAGCTTTGCGCTCCATGCATATCGCCTCAGTTGATATGATGGGTTGACGTCCTCTTTTATATTCACCGAAGGCTTCTTTGCCTCAACAAAGAACTTTCTCTGACCCCCGATTCTGAAACTGTAATCTGGTGCTTTTGTCGAACGTCCCACCTTTATCGCATCTTCATGGACAACGTCCTTGTACTGCTCTGCATGCCCAGCTTTGTTGCTCACATCCCAACCAAGTGCTTCAAAGAAAGGGTCGATAAATTCTCGTCTTACCTGTGTCTCATTATATGTTGATTTTTTTGTAAACGTCGAGATTATACCTGAATCGCCGGGCAAGTTCTTTGAGCTTTTCTTTTGCCTGTTCTCTCTCATCCATCCGTGTTTAATTTTTAATTCATGCTATTTATAATGTTCCAACGCCCCATCTCCTCCTCAAAACCCTCCTCCAACAAGCGCTAAAAACGCAATATATAATAGAAGGAGGATCGAGCCCTCAAATCTCCCCAGCCTGCCCCGTTTTATGATTATCAGAAGAAGAAGCGCGGATAGTATCATCAATGGTAGATAATATGCGATCACCGATTGAGCTACTACAATAGGCTTTACAATGGAGGCTGTGCCGAGAACAAAGGCGATATTGAGGACGTTACTCCCGATGATCGTTCCAACAGCAATAGCTCCCATCTCTTTCCTGATCGCTATGAGGGCTGTTGCAAGCTCAGGGAGTGATGTTCCGAGAGCGACAACGGTGAGTGTAATCGCAAGTTCTGCTATCCCGAAGTGAGCAGAGATCCCAACGACCCCCTTTACGATCGCCCATCCTCCGATCCAGATACCAGCCATACCAAGCAGCGATATCAGGAGATCTAAACGAATCGATCTTCCACTCTTATACAAATCTCCCCGATCTACCTCGTCCTTCCTTCTCCTCCCTTCTTTCTCTTTTAGAAGATAGATGAACACGAATATAATGAGAAAGAGGATCAGACCATCGATCCGCGATGCCGTACCATCAAAGATTAAAAGACCGCATACAAGAGTGACCGTTAGCATGAAGAGCGCATCAAGATAGCCATTTCTGTGATCAGACGGCTTCAGGAGGAAGGATAAGCCAAGAACGAGCGCGATGTTTGTTATATTCGATCCAACGACATTTGCGATCGCTATATCTGGTTCACCAAGAAATGAGCTGGAGGTTGAGATCGCAAACTCGGGTAGTGATGTGACAAGCGCAACGAGCGTCATCCCGATTGTGTGGTGGGAGATATCTCGCTTTACAGCAACAAGGGCTGCATGATCGATAACACTCTCTGCACTCTTTAAGAGTATTAAAAACCCACCAAGAAGGTATATAAAATATATCAGAACCTCTAACAGGTCACGTTCCTCCATTTAGATCAGATGATCTCTTTTACCTCATTGATCACTTTACCAAGAATCCCTTTTTTCGAGCTTTTATCTCCTTCTTCTTCAAACGCCCTTAAAAGCTCCTTCTGCTTTGAGGTGAGCTTATCTGGTATCACGATCCGAACCCGAACAAGTTCATCCCCCCTGCGTTTTGACCTCATATCAGGTAAACCCTTACCTTTAAGCCTGAAGATCGTATCATGCTGTGTTCCAGGAGGAATAGAGATCGTATCGCGGCCATCGAGTGTTGGAACTTCAACCTCTGCCCCAAGTGATGCCTGAACAAAGCTTACAGGCAGCTCGAAGATGATATCTCTACCAGATCGCTCAAAGAGATCATGAGAGGTGACATAAATAGTAACATAGAGATCGCCTGCACCCCCCTCTCCCAATTCCCCCTCTCCTCTAACTCTCAACTGGATACCGCTATCGATTCCAGGTGGTATCGTAACATTCAGCCGCTTCTCAATACTTATCCTCCCCCTGCCATCACACGCCGGGCAGAGTGCTGTTACGATCTTTCCCTCTCCATTACATGTGCTGCAGGTTGCAACCTGGACAAACTGCCCAAATCCTCCCATGCTTGATACTCGCCTGAGCTCTCCTGTCCCACCACAGCTCGGACAGGTCTTGATATCAGATTCGCTCTTCGCGCCAGATCCGTTACATTCACTGCAGATCTCTCGTCTTTTGAACGTGATCTCACGCTCAGCCCCGAAAGCTGCTTCTTCAAGGGTTATCTCAAGATTGACCTTGAGATCCCTACCCCTTGCACGTCGCCTGGTACCCCTCTCTCGCCCAAAGCCACCAAAGAACTGACTGAAAAACCCCCCCAGATCCCCAAATATATCATCAAAATCTCCAGCATGCGTGAAGTCCTGCCATGTAAAGCCTCTACCACCGAAATTCACGCCCTCATGTCCGAGCTGGTCATAACGTGCTCGTTTCGTGGGATCTGATAAGACCTCATACGCCTCTGCAAGTTCCTTGAACTTTTCTTCCGCCCCTGGATCCTCCTTATTCACATCTGGATGGTACTTTTTTGCAAGTCTTCTATACGCCCTCTTTATCTCATCGGGCGTTGCATGCTTTGAAACACCCAGAACCTCATAGTAATCCCGTTTGGTCACCAACAAACCCTCTTTTGATTCTCATATTAACCATCTTGAGAACTCAATATAACCTTTTCTGTGAGTGAGATTTATAAAACCTTGTGGTGAATGTATCACGATGGATCTTCACACCGATGTCTTAATTGGGGAAGTGGTGAGGGTATTTGATACAACACTGCGGGATGGTGAGCAGACGCCCGGTATCGCATTCACGCTTGAGGAGAAGCTTGAGATTGCGCGTCAGCTCGATAAACTCGGGGTGGATGCGATCGAGGCGGGCTTTCCGATATCTTCCGATGAGGAGCTTACAGCAGTAAAAAGGATCGCGGAAGCTGGACTCGATTCAACGATATGCGGGCTTGCAAGGGTTGTCAGAGAAGACATAGATGCATGCATCGATGCCGGGGTGGATATGGTTCACATCTTCGTATCAACCTCTGATATACAGCGAGAGCACACGATCAAGAAGAGCAGGGATGAGGTCTGCAACATCTCGGTGGAATCGGTGGAGTACGTGAAGGATCGTGGTCTGGAGTGTCTGTTCTCGGCGATGGATGCAACGCGCACCGATCCTGACTACCTGATAAAGATATTCAAACTCGTTGAAGCTGCGGGTGTTGACGCGATCAATATCCCTGATACCGTCGGGGTGGCGTCTCCCTCCTTCATGTACAACCTGATAAGCAAGATCAGGGAGGAGATATCAGTTCCGCTGGATGTTCACTGCCACAATGACTTTGGACTGGCTGTTGCAAACACTGTGATGGCGGTGGAGGCTGGGGCACGTCAGGTCCAGGTTGCGGTGAACGGCATCGGTGAACGAGCAGGGAATGCAAATCTTGCAGAGGTTGTGATGAGCCTCCATTCGATCTATGGCGCAAGGACCGGGATCAGAACCAGGTACCTATACGAGACATCAAAATTTCTTGAGCGGTTGTGTGGCATGCACATCCTGCCAAATACGCCGATCGTTGGTGAGAACGCATTCTCGCATGAGTCCGGGATCCATGCACACGGCGTCATCGAGGAGAGTGCAACCTTTGAGCCTGGTATCATGACCCCGGAGATGGTTGGACACAGGCGACGTATCGTTGTTGGCAAGCACACAGGGGCTCATGCTGTTGCTGAGAAGCTTGAAGAGATCGGGATTGAGGTTACGAAAGAGCAGCTTGACGAGATCCTCTCAAGGGTGAAAGAGCTTGGCTCGAAGGGCAAGATGGTGACAGATGCGGATCTCTACACGATAGCAGAAGTCGTTCTTCGTGAAATTGGAAAACAGGAGCAGGTTTTGAGGGTAAAGGAACTATCTGTCATGACAGGAAACGTCTTGACACCCACCGCGGTTGTTCGTGCCGTGGTTCATGGCGAAGAGCGTGCTGTTGCTGAGATCGGGGTTGGACCGGTTGATGCTGCCCTTAACGCTGTTAAAAGTTTGATCGGTGAGTTTGAGACGGTTAAACTCAGAGATTTGAGGATTGATGCAATAACAGGTGGATCTGATGCGCTTGCAGATGTTATGATCGCTGTTGAGGATGAGGAGGGGAGGATCGTCAGTGCCAGAGGTGTGCGGGATGATATCGTCATCGCATCGGTTGATGCACTTGTTTCAGGTATAAACAGGTTATCACTGCTGAAGAAGAAGGTGGATTGAATGGATCTTGTTGATGCGCACTGCCATATCGATTTCAAGCGATTTGATAAGGATCGAGATCAGGTGATACAGCGGGCGAAGGATGCAGGGCTAATTCTTATCATAAACTCAGGGGTTGACTATGAGACGAACCTAAGTTCACTTAAGCTCGCGTCAGATCATGATTTCATCAAGGTTACGCTCGGTCTGAATCCGAATATGATAGTAGAAACTGACGTTGATCTTACGCTTGATCTGATCGAGAAGCGATCGAGTGATGCTATTGGGATTGGAGAGGTTGGTCTTGATTACTACAGGGGCAAAGTAGCACCGGCTGAGCAGAAAGAGGTCTTTCTTCGAACGATCGAACTTGCGAGAGAACTCGATATGCCGATCATTCTCCACTCAAGGGACGCCGAAGAAGATTGCTTTGAGCTCGTGAAGGATCTTGATAGGGTCATATTTCATTGCTATGGCGGTAATGCGTCATTGATGGAAAAAATCGTTGAGAAAGGTTTTTATGTCTCACTTGCAACGGTTATATGCTACTCAAAGGACCATAGAAAGGTTGTTGAGCGTGTTCCACTTGAAAACCTGTTAATTGAGACGGATAGCCCATTTCTCTCACCATTCAGAGGTAAGCGAAACGAACCTGCCTATGTTCTGGAGGCAGCGCAGAAGATCGCAGGCATTAAGGGGATCGAGATCGAAGAAGTTGCCAGGATGAGCCTCCAAAACGTCAAGAATGTTTATGGTATTTGAACGATATTTTTATATACCAGTTTGGGATATTTAATTTATACCTATTATTTGTGGTGAACGAGGAACTATGATGGAACTTACACCGATACAGAAAGAAGTTTTGACAGCGCTGATAGGGATATATCACAAGAAAGAAGGGGTCGCTGTTAAGGGAGAAGAGATCGCAGAACTGATAGATAGGAATCCAGGGACGATAAGGAATCAGATGCAATCATTGAAGGTCTTGGGACTGGTTGAGGGTATGCCAGGTCCAAAAGGAGGATATAAAGCCACTGGAAAGGCTTACGAAACTCTATCGATCGATACCACAGAGGGTAAGGTTCACATCCCGGTTAAGCGAAACGGTGAACTTTTAGAAGGGGTCACTGTCGAGGATTTGCACCTCAAGGCGCTTCGCAGCCCTGTTGCGTGCCATTCTACGCTGAAGATGATAGGGAACATTCGCTCATTCAAAGAAGGGGATGAGATTGAGATGGGACCAACGCCTGTCAATAAGCTCATAATCTATGGGAAGGTGACTGGAAGAGATGATTCAGAAAATATTCTCCTGATCGAGATAGAAAAAATGCTCACACTCCCGATGATGCCTGTAGGAGAGTTTGTCTCATCGAAGCTCGTCCTAATCCCGCTCAACTCATCCATCCAGGAGGCGTCACGGATACTTGTTGAGAGCGGCGTCCAGCGTGCACTTGTCATGAACAGAGATAAAGTAGAAGGTATTCTATCTTTCAAGGATATAGGAAAGGCGATTGCATCAGGGAAGCTCCACACCCGTGTAAAAGAGCTTGTAAAGAAGGATGTCATTTCGATCGAGAGTGATGAGTCGATCTATGAGGCGGCAAAGATGGTTGATAAGTACAACATAGGGTCTATCCTTGTCACAGAAAATGGCGTACCGAAGGGGATCGTGAGCAGGGCAGATGTCTTGAAGGAGTTTGCTGTCTATTCGCGTGCGTAATCTGCGTCTTTTCTCATTAGACGCTCGGTAACCTCGATTAAGGGGTGTTTTGCGTAGTCAAGGATTGTTACATCATCAAGCGTCCTGATACCCTCTTTTTCTGCGGTCGCCTCAAGCCCGAGTTTGATATCCTCCTCCATAACGAGTATGTAAGCATCGAGCTTTTCGATCCCAAGCTGCTTTGCTGCAACTGCTCTATGGTGCCCATCAACAAGAACATACTTATTTGGTTTCTGTATAACAATTATAGGCTCGTTCAATCCTTTTTTAAGCTCATAACCCCTTCCCTCAAGCTCATCTCCATAGACCTTCGACTGAGTCGGGGTTATATCTTTCACCCTGACAAGCCCACGCTTAAGTCTTAGATTTATATCATGTATCCCTTCAATTACCTTCTTGATCTTTGAGACCTTTTCAGGGTGAGCACGCTCTATCTGTGACCTTATAACATCTGTATTTGTGATGATACCAACCATCTTTCCATTATCATCGACT
Source organism: Candidatus Syntropharchaeum sp. (assembly GCA_026134025.1). GTDB lineage: Archaea > Halobacteriota > Syntropharchaeia > Syntropharchaeales > Syntropharchaeaceae > Syntropharchaeum. The sequence goes on along the minus strand of JAOQII010000017.1, from coordinate 16,801 downwards.
ACAGGAAGTTTTGACCTGCCAGATCTGAATAAAACCCTTGCAGCGTCGTCAAGCCACATTGATGGGTGTGCAACCAGAAGATGTGTAGACATAACTTCCCTTACAGCATGGTTGAGATCGTGCATTATGAGATCATAGGAGGAGATATAGCCAACTAGATTTCCATCATCGAGAACAGGAAAGCCATCATGGTGAACCGCTCTCATAAGTCTAACAACCTCGCTTATCGGTTGATCAGGGTGCACCGCGACGACATCTGTGGTCATGTAACGCTCAACCTTAACGCGTCTTCTGTTATCTGCACTCATCCTCTATCCCTTTTTCACAATCTATAAAATACGGTGGATATATAAATTAGATGGTATTAGATTTATCAAATGAAGATCGTTGTCATGGGTGCAGGTGCGCTTGGAAGCCTCTTTGGGGGGATTCTCGCATCATCAGGGGAAGAAGTTGTGCTTGTTGGAAGAGAAAGGCATGTTGATGCGATAAATAAAAATGGACTTAAGCTAAGCGGGCTGACAGACGCTGTTCTCGATTTGAAAGCATCGGTCCATCTAGAAGCAGCAGATCTCATCCTCTTTACGGTAAAATCTTACGATACCCAGGAAGCTGCCTCAAAACTTATTATAAACGATGATACAATCATTTTAAGCCTCCAGAACGGTCTTGGAAATGAAGAAAAAATCCAAGAGGTGGTTGGAGATCATCATGTCATCGGTGGCATCACCTCCCACGGCGCGCTCTTTATCGAGCCAGGGCACATCAAACATACCGGCATTGGTAATACCGTAATCGGAGAGCTTGACGGCGCGATAACAGAGCGGGTTCTTAATATTGCAAAGATCCTGAGTGAGGCAGGCATCAAAACTGACGTTACAGATGTGATAAAACAGAAGATCTGGGAGAAGCTCGTTGTAAATGTCGGTATAAATGCCTTAACCGCGATAACAGGGGTTAATAATGGTAAACTTCTTGAAATACCGGCGCTTCGGGAACTTATGCACGCTGCGAGCCGTGAGGCGGTTGAGGTTGGAAGAAAGGTTGGGATCGACCTTGATCATGATCTGATCGAAGAGGTCGAAGATGTTGCAAGAAAGACCGCAGCGAATCGTTCATCAATGCTTCAGGATGTATCAAGAGGGAAACGTACTGAGATAGATGCGATAAACGGGGCGGTCGTTAAGATAGGGGCGGAAGTTGGGATTGAAACCCCTGTAAATCGTATTCTCACACTTTTAGTAAAGGGGATTGAGGAAAGGGGGATTTTTGGTGGACAAAAAGCTTAAAGCCGTAACATTTTACCTTATTGCGTTCGTTGATTTCATATTCTCGTATGCAGCGATATTCTTTGGATTGATGATCCTTTTCGAGGGGAGAGAAATCAGCTTCGTAACTGCCATCTACTGGGTAATCCAGACGATGACTACCGTGGGATATGGAGATATTGAGTTTACAGCCGATATTATCCGTGTGTTCTCAATCATCGTTCAGCTTACGGGCATTTTATTCTTCTTCGGGATGCTTTTTCCATTGGTCGTATCCCCAGCAATCGAGAGACGGCTCAAGGAACACTTCAGCGAGATGCCGACTGTCGCAGCAGATAATCTCAGGGAACATATCATAATCTGCGGTTACAATCCCCTTGTTGCATCACTCATACATGAACTTCAATCAGAGAAGCATCCGTTCGTCGTTGTTGACCCTGTTAAGGAGCATATCGAGCATCTTGTAGGACATAATATGCCATGTATACTGGGCGATCCCACTGAGTACGAAGTGCTGATCAATGCACGGATCGGGACTGCTTCAAAGCTCATTGCAAATATGGATGATGAGACGAATGCAACGATCGTGCTTCTTGCATCATCCTTCTCCAATATTGAGATAATCGCGATCGTTGAGGATATTAAAAATTCGAAATATTTTGCATACGCTGGTGCGGATCGGGTGATATCTCCAAAGCAGATCTACGGGATGCAGATCGGTATGCGAGCAACAGGACCACTCGTCAATGAGGTGCTCGAGTCTGTGGAGTTCTTCAAGAACCTCCGAATTGTTGAACTTCCAATCTTCCCTGGTAGCGTTCTCATCGGAAAAAACCTGAGGGAGAGCGAGCGCCTGTATAAGACCGGCACGCGTGTTGTTGGGATATGGAATAAGGGCGAGCTTACGCTTGGCCCACCTGCGGATGAAATGATACGGGAGAGTTCAGTTCTACTTGCTATCGGTACGATGGAGGAATTATCGAGGCTCAGGGCGCTTACAACAGGAGGCTTTCACCGATGAAAATTAAGGATCACTACATCCTGATCGGGTATGGTGATGTGGGCAGGGCCGCCGTCGAGGCTTTACATGGTGAGATAGATTTGGTGATCGTGGATGTGGATGAGGAACGGGTAAAAAAATCGAAAATTCCCTATATAATTGGCGATAGCACCGAAGAAGAGACGCTGGAGCTTGCAGGGATCAGAGATGCCCGTATGGTGATGATACTCCTGAATAACGATATGAATGTCGTCTTCACAACGCTTCTTGCAAGGAATATGAACCCACATGCCGTGATCTTCTCCCGTGCAAATACGGTTGAGGCGATAGAGCAGATATACCGTGCAGGTGCAGATTTTGTAGCAGCACTACCGATAATGGCAGGACAATTGCTTGCACGGCTTGTGACCGGCGAAGGCGAGCTAAAGGATGTTGTGAAGCTCTGCGAGGGGATTGAGATCCTGAAACAGGAGATCAAGGACGGCTCAATGCTGGCTGGACGTACCCTTGCAGATCTTGATATCCGCCTCAAGACAGGATGTACTGTGATTGGAATAAAACGAGGAGACGATGTGATCGCAGAGATCGATGCATCAACGAAGATCGAGGCAGGGGATGTAATCGCGGTGATCGGGCATGAACAACAGGTAGAACGCTTTAAAGAGCTTTTTGGAGAGAGAAGTAGCTGAAATGGATACAAGTATAATTATAGGAGATATCCTCCTCATATTCGCACTCTCTTCGCTCGTGCTCTTCATATTTCACAGGATGCGTCTGCCATCGATTGTTGGTTTTCTCATAACCGGTGTGCTTGCAGGACCGCATGGATTGAGCCTTATTGGAATCGTTGAAGAGGTTGAGATGATGGCAGAGATCGGGGTCGTCTTACTGCTCTTCACGATCGGTATCGAGTTCTCACTCAAGAACCTCTCTCGAATCAAGCGATTGTTCTTTGTAGGTGGATCACTTCAGGTCTTACTCACGATCGGATATGTAACCCTGATCGCAGAGATATTCGGGTTATCCACAGCCAAATCGCTCTTCATCGGATTTGTAATATCACTGAGCAGTACAGCCATTGTGATAAAGCTCCTGCAGGACAGGGGAGAGATTGATAGTCCGCATGGACAGACGTCACTGGGAATCCTTCTATTTCAGGATTTTGCCATCGTACCGATGATGCTTCTAACGCCTGTGCTTGCTGGTAGCCAGGATACGGTTTTTCAATCCCTCCTTCTTGTCATTATTGAAGGGGTCGGGATAATCTTACTCGTTGTCATCCTGGCAAAATGGATTGTGCCTTATATGCTCCATCAGGTTGCAAAAACACGGAGCAAAGAGCTATTCATCCTCAGTGTGGTCGTAATATGCCTTGCAATCGCATACCTCACATCCAGCATGGGGCTTTCCCTTGCACTCGGTGCGTTTCTGGCAGGACTCATCATATCGGAGTCTGAGTACAGTCATGAAGCACTCGAAAAGATAAATCCCTTCAAAGATCTCTTTGCAAGCCTCTTCTTCATCTCAATCGGGATGCTCCTTGATCTCGGTTTTCTGCTAAATCATCTTATGCTCGTTCTGGCTGTAACTTTTGGGATTTTAGTGGCAAAATCCATGCTTGCCGGTTTTTCAACGATTATGATGGGTCTCCCAATGAGAACCGCGATACTTGCAGGTTTTTCGCTCAGTCAGGTGGGGGAGTTCTCGTTCATACTCTCCCATGCCGGGTTCCTGTATGGTTTAATCACCCAGACTGAGTACCAGTTCCTTCTTGCAGGCTCAATAATAACGATGACACTAACACCTTTCATGATGATAATTGCCCCTTCTTTTGCGACTCTCGTTTCACACTTACCAATATCCGAAAGGTTGATTACGGGTGGGAAACTTGCACGTCTGGATGAGCAGGTGCGTATTAAAGATCATCTTGTAATCATCGGGTTTGGGATAAATGGAAGACACCTCGCAAAGGTTGCATCAGGTGTAGGTATTCCTTATGTCATAATCGAGACAAATCCCGAGACTGTGCGCGTTGAGAGAGCAAAGGGTGAACCGATATTTTTCGGAGATGCAACCAGGATAAACGTACTCAAAGAAGCAGGGGTTGAGGAGGCACGGATCGTTGTTATCGCGACCTCAGATCCAATCGCAACTCGCAGAATAACATCGCTTGCACGGAAGCTCAATGCTAAGATCCATATAATTGTTAGAATCCGCTACCTTCAGGAGGTGGAGGAGTTAACAGAACTTGGTGCAAATGAGGTCATTTCAGAGGAGTTTGAGGCATCCATGGAGATCTTTGCCAGGGTGCTTTACAAGTACCTCGTACCCAGAGATGAGGTTGAGAAGTACATCGCTGAGGTTCGGCGCGGGAACTATGAGATGCTCAGAAGCCTGCATGGAAAAACCTTATCGATCCCTGATCTTGAGGTTCACCTCTCAGATTTTGAGATGGATGCATTCAGGATTGAAGAGACTTCATCGGTAGTTGGAAAGACGCTTCAGGAGGTGAACTTAAGACGCAGGTATGGTATCACGGTGCTTGCGATAATTCGAGATAGTGAGGCAATTCCGAATCCGGGTGGGAATGTACAGCTTCTTGAAGGGGATACTATAATCGCACTTGGGAGGCATGATGAGCTTTTCAGGCTCTCTAACCTCGTTGGTGGAAATGAGGATCATAGAGAATCTTTAAATATCAAGGAATTTGATTAATTAATGATGGAGAAACGGATTATAGTGGGTGGGGGGCGAACTGGAAGGGAGTTAGCCATGCAACTTCCAGGTGCGACCATCATTGAAGCAGATCCAGATGCAGCTAAAAAGTCTTCAAAGATCAAGAACGTCAATGTTGTCAGGGGAGACGGGACTGATGAGAGGTTACTCATAAAATTGGGACTTGATGAGGCTGATGCACTAATCGCACTCACCAATGACGACGAGGTTAACTTTAAATCTGCTTCCATCGCAAAGCGATATGGTGTCAGCAGTATTATCGCAAGGGTCGATGATCCTGAAAATGAGGAGAGGTTTCGTGACCTTGGTGTTGAATCAATTATGTTTCCCTCAAGGATGATCGCAAATCGTATCAGAGATCTATTAAAGACTGACGACAAAAAGCGCATTCACAGGCCTTTTGCTAAGATACTGGTCCCACTGGTTGGTAAAACCACAACAGAGAAAGCTTTCAGGGAGGCGCTACTTATTGCATCGATCTCAGAGATGAAGTCACGTGTAGAAGTGGTATCTTCTGATGACACAGAAGCAAAGCAGATGAAAAGAATGGCACGCGAGGAGGATGTACCATTCGAATTTTTGCTCGAGGAGGGGGATATTGTAGAGATGCTTACAAACCACCTCCACCGTGCCGATTGTATCGTGATAGACGATGAGAAGATCACGTTCATGGATAGACTCCTCCATAAAAATGTCACCCTGCAACTGATGAGATCGGTCTCATGCCCGGTTCTTGTGGCGCGAACCTGCAATTATTATAGGCATATCCTCGTCCTCCTCGATTCGTCCCCGGCATCTGAGAAAAACCTGATCATCGCGCTTCAAATTGCTCATCTATTTGGATCCGATCTTTCTCTACTGCTTCTGGAAGAGATACCACCAGAATTTCGGGAGCGGATAAAAAAGCAGGGAGAGGTGAAGAACGTTGAAATTATAAAGATGAAAGTTGATGGTAATCCGATGATAGAAGCAGTGAAAGAAGTTAAGAGTCAAAAGTATGATCTTGTAGTGACCCCATGGAGAGGTACAGGGATCATACGATCCAGCATGATAAGAAGGATCGTGTATGACGCCAGTTGCTCTGTTCTAACAGTTTGTACCAGACGATGAGTACGTATCTTCCCCTATTTCTAATCGCAGTTCTTGCATTCATAATCCCGATAATATCTGAGAGGGTGGGCATCCCTGCGGTTGTTGGTGAGATCGTCTGCGGAATAATCATTGGTGGAAGTGTTCTTGGGATATTCTCAGGCGAAGAAGAGGGTATAGCGTTTCTCTCAAGGTTTGGGTTTGTTTTTCTGATGTTTTTAATCGGTCTTGAGATCGATTTCTCCAATATTGAGTTTCACGGCCCAAGAGCCCTTATTAATGGAGTTGTTATCTTTATACTTACCCTTGCAACCTCGATCGTATTGGCGGATCAGATGGGGTATGGGATCTATTTTGCGATGATCCTCTCATGCTCTGCGGTAGGGCTTATCGCTTCAACCTTGCGTGAGACAGGAATAGCACGTAGTGAATATGGCCAGATGATCATAATCGCTGCATTTATTGCGGACTTTGCTGTCATACTACTCGTGAGTGCATACACCTTCTATCTCAGAGAGGGTATAACAACAGAGCGGTTGCTCCTGATACCGATATTGTTCCTCCTCTTCTTTGGGGTCTATTATCTTGGACGCCACCTGATCTGGCACTTTCCAGAACGCCTTTCAAAGCTATTCAAGCCAGATCAGCCGTCAGAGATCGGTGTAAGAGCTTCTTTTGCTCTCCTTTTAATTTTTGTAATCCTATCAGAAGCACTAGGGGCTGAAGCAGTACTTGGAGCTTTTCTCGCAGGGGCGATGCTATCTGGTTTGTTTGGTGGGGGCACGGTTCTCGAACAGAAGCTATATGGTATCGGGTATGGATTTCTTATCCCGATCTTCTTCATAAACGTTGGAATCGGCTTCAATCTCGGTGTGCTGGTAACTGGAGAAGGAATCTATCTGATCCCGATATTTTTTGCAATAGCGCTCATCGTGAAGATTATACCATCTTTAATACTTCTCACCAGTTACACGCTTAAAGAGAGCATTTTAGCAGGTATACTTCTTTCATCAAGGCTCTCGATGATGATAGCGGTGGCAGCGGTCGGGTTAGAGCTTGGCTTGATCGATACCAAATTGGAATCAGCGATCGTTCTGCTGGCGATACTGACAAGCATCAGCTGTCCCACCATATTTAAGAGGATGTGGAAAACAGCTATAGCGAGATAAAAACTCAACTAACTATTGATATACTCGACAGATCACAAAATCCGTGGTGCCCTGAAGTATCCATTCTCCTGCAGCTTTGCATTGGAGAGTGCTTCTTCAGCTGTGAGTGAGTCAGCTACCACATCATCCCTGAAGACGTTCGAAAGCTCCAGTACATGGTGCAGGGGCGAAAGATCTGACTCTACAGCATCAAGTATCGTGAAATAATCGAGTATTCTATCAAGTTCCCTGGCAAACTTCTCAGAATCTTCTTTTTCAAGTTCTACCCGCGAAAGCCAGCCCAGGTGTTTGACGTCTTCATCTGATATCATAAGAGTAGATTTATCCATTCAGCGAGCTTGATACAGGTCTCTGGCTCGCACATCTCGTTACAATTAACACATGGCGCAAGCGTATCTTCGATGAGGAGGAATGAATAGTCATCTGTGAGCTTAGAAACGGATTTCTCCTCTAACTCAACCTTTTCAGGAGGCTCTATCTGCTCTACCTTTACTTCGCCATTTCCATCCTTTCCAACGTACCAGATACGATACGTTCTCGTGTTTCCGATAGTCTCCCACTCTCTTATGACCAGTCCCTTATTCTCCAGTCTTGTTACGACCCTTGAACATGTCCTGCTATCTATCCCAATCTGCTTCCAGATATCGCTCTGCCTGATTCCTTCCTTCTCTTCCGATGCAATCAGTTCAAGAATTGTATTCTCAAGCAAAACCAACACCTCAGTTCACGGGATTTATCATGATGATATTGTTCCCCCTAAGCACAACGGATCCCAGTACCCGTTTTCGTTCACCATCTATAATCTCGGCTGTAGAGGTTAGATAAAGGTTCAGATAGTCATCCGCACTCACCAGTGTGCCTTCAAGCATATTTTTATCCCCTTTCATCTCTACCTGAATTTTTTGTCCAATCAAACTCTGTATCTTCTTATTTGGAAACAACCTACCTTCTCCTCCTTTCTACACTTATGTACATATTTCAATTTCAGAGTATAAAAACTTATCTTTATCCCCGAGAATCTGGTTCTATGAAACATATCACCGTGGTTGGAAACCTCGCCTTCACAAGCCCACAATTCAGCTTGGATGACCTTCCTGGATCATCTGGGCGGATAGATGTGCTGTGCAGGTCTGTGAACTCTGCATTTCTTCTATCACATGGAATAAGGCGTGATATTCAGCTGCATCTCATCCTTCGAGGGAAGGGTGATCCACCAAAGATCTTAACCCTTGATGGTGGTCACCTCAAACATCTGAATCCAGATGAACGTAGCACCGCTGCATTGATCAAGATTGCCCTGAAAGAAGGTCTTGGGCTGGATAGTGGTGATATTCGGCGAAGTACGCCCGGGATTACGATAAGAAGAGGCGACCTTTACGATCTCATCGAGGAGGGAGGTTTTGATCCGATAATCTATCTTCAAGAAGCATCCAGGGATATAAGAGGGATTGAGTCCGAGATTGAAGAATGGCTTGATAAAGATCCGTTATTTGTGCTTGGTGATCATACAGGACTGAACCGGGCAGATGAAAAACTTCTCGATGATCTTGGAGCTTCTCGAATCTCGGTTGGTCCAAGGGTTCTTCATGCGGATCACTGCATCATCCTGCTTTTAAATGAGATCGATAGGGTGGCGCTAAAGTTCAGAGAAAAAGCATGAAGAGCGTGTATGCGATCGTCATCATGATGAGCGCGTGCTTTATACCGCTTAGGACATTGCCCTCGCCGATCTCACCTGCTATAAGCCCTGAGAAAAAACCCTGTATCAGGACTGCATGGAAGAAGAGGAGCCTGTAAGCACTGGGAGCTATGGACGATCTTACCGTCTGCTGGAGTGGAATCGTTTCTGGAGATGGCATGAGTGGCAAAAAGACTGAAGATATGACGTAAAGTATTCCGAGAAAGACCCCGAACGCTATGTATATTATGATGAGATAGATGAAGGTGTTTGAGTATCGTTCCTCCCGCAATCGCTCGGTAGTCGCTGCATCCTTTGCAGCGATCGATAAGACCTCTCTAACATCGCCTGAAACCTCTGAAGCCTTTACGATCAGCGTTACTGCACGAGAAACCGCCCCAATCTTTAGACGCTCTTCGAATTTGTAGAGTGCATCCTGGGTTGAACTTCCCCATTCCATATCAGACCTGATCTTCTTGACCTCACTTGTTAAAACACCAAGATCCGATCTGAGAACGGTCTCAATCGCACGCTTTAACGTGAGTCCTGCACCACTCACGCTTGAAAGTGAGCTGAGAAAGTCAGGCACAGCCTTTTCGATCGCCTTAACAATCCGCCCCTTGATCTCAAACGTGAGGGCAAAGGGTACAAATGCGATAAGAAGAGTAAAGAATAAAATATCATCTACAGAACCAGGTGTGAGTGTTTCAAGCCTGTTGAGCATGAAAACCAAGAAAAGAATCGATGCAGGGATCGAAAGATACAGCACCCGTCTTGGCGCTTCGATGAACGCTCGATACGGATGCTTCAAAAAAGTGATTGGGCGCTCCAGCATCTCATATCTCTGGAGTGCCCTGAAAAAGCTTGCTTCAGCATCTGGCTCAACCCTGATCTCTTTGACATCTCTGAATACATCGATACGTCTTCTCGTTTTAATGACCTTTTCACCACCCTCCTCGTGCACCGATCTTGAGATCGAGTTTATAAGGACGATGAACGCAAGCGATCCGATCGGGATTACGGCATAGATCAGGAGGTAGAGAAAACTAACATAGACCGAGCCCATCATGCCCATGAGAACGATTACAACGATCAGAAAGATTGGTCCTGCGACAAATAGCGTGACATAAGACTCTGAGATGAGTTCAAGCATCTCAAGGAATGCCTTCTGCTCATCTACAGCATCCTCCTGATACTGTTTCGCTTGCTTTCCGAGATAGCTCTTTAGATCTCCCCCACTATCAATTACCGATGTCATGTTCTCGATGAAATCCCTGAACCGCTCAGAAGAAGATGACTGACTCGCGTTATGAAGCGCGGTTGTAAGATCGTACCCCAGGTAGTCAACATCGCGAACAATGCGACCTGCTTCATCTGATGCCACGGTGTAGATACCTCTATGGGATGCGAGCGTCCTGAAGACATCGAGAAGGTTCATCCCACCCTTGTTGAGTGCATACATGAAAGTGACAGCATGTGGGAGGATACTATCCATCTCGTCTTTTCGGAGACTGAGAAGAAGCGATGGATAAAAAAGGATCAGACGGTATGTAGCCTGCCAGAAAATCAGAAATAGGGTGAAGGATGCGATAACTGTTACAATAAGATCGCGCCAGGGTGCAAGCCAGGAGAACGATGATGTTAGATGGATATTGAACATGGGTGTATAGAACTCAATCATCCTGAGAAGCGTTGGTGCAAAGAGGTAACCGAGAAGACCCCCGATCACGGCCGCGATCAACGAGTACATGATCGCAGATGCGACGTACTGATCGAATGGATAGGGGATCTGCGACTGTCGCAGCCTCTTTTGAAGTCCAAAATAATAGATCTTCTTTTTCAGGATCCTTTCACCAAAGAGCCTGTATCCAATCCTATCGATCAGGTTCATCCGCATCATTCTCGACCACTTCTTCGATCAAGCCCCTAACAGGATCTGCATTGAGGAAATATCGCTGCATGAGCATTGAAATCTCTCGATAATCCCACATATCTTCTTTTAACATATACTCGAGCAGGATCGCTCTTCGCCTCAGATCCTCTTCAAGTTCAGCCCTTGTCCACCCACGCTGATTCTGGATCTTTGCAAGCACGATCGAGTCTGCACCCATCTCAAAGGAATCTGTGTTGGGGTTGAACCGGTAGAGTTCGTTTATCTTTATGTTATTCGTTGCGGAATCGATCCCTGCAAACTCCACGATTACATCACACCGCCTCACACGCTCCCCCTTGATATGTATCAATCGCTGGACAGCGAGGATATCGAGCGCCTGCAACATCATCAGGGGAACGCCGATCGGCTCATTCCTCAGCCTGTTTACAACCTCCTCGATCGATGATGCATGCATCGTGGAGTAGGTCGTGTGCCCCGTCGACATCGCCTGAAAGAGCGTGTGGGCTTCTCTGCCTCTTACTTCGCCCACGAGGAGGTACTCTGGTCGTTGTCTGAGCGCATGTCGCAGCAGCTCATACATATCGATCTCACGAACACCCCCACTCAACGTCGATGATCTTGTTACATCAGCGATCCAGTTATCATGGTAGAGTGTAAGCTCTCTCGTATCTTCGATCGAGATGATCTTTGCGTTTGGTGGGATGAATAGCGAGACCGCATTCAACGCAGAGGTCTTACCCGCTGCTGTACCTCCTGCAAAGAGCAGACTCCTGTTGTTCTCGATGCAGAGCCAGAGGTAAGCGAGCATCTCCTTTGTGAATGTTCCATATCGCAGAAGATCGACGGGCGTGAATGGGTGTGATGCGAAGCGTCTTATCGTGAATGAGCTTCCCCGAGTTGTAATATCCCTTCCAAGTGTGATCTGAAGGCGTGAACCATCCTGCATCGTCGCATCGAGCATCGGTTCTGCGATCGAGAGGTGTTTACCACATTTTTGTGCAAGAACGACCACAAAAGAGTCGAGTTCATTCTCATCAAAGGATAGATTTGTCTTTATGTTCTGATAACGTTTGTGATATAAAAAGATCGGGACACCGACACCATCGCAGGATATATCCTCTATAAACTCATCATACATCAGCGCATCGATCTTTCCAGCCCCTATGCAGTTTCGACTGAGATAATAGAGGATCTTTGCACGTGATTCCTTCTCTATCGCTACAGCATACCTGCTCAAAAGCTTATTTGCATGAGATTTGAGAACTTCCTCTTTATTCTCAGGTTCAACCCCGACTTCGAGGACGAGAACATCCCTCAGGTCATCATACGTCTTCTCAAGGAGTGCCCGCTCAAAAGGTGTCAGTTCTGGTTCTGCAAGATAATAGTAGTATGCATTCTCCTCTTCATTGTAGAGGATCGAGGCAAAGGCAAAAGGCTTCCTGAGCCAGTATCGATCAATCTCACTGAAACCCTCAAGCCCATCGAAAAGAATGAGCTCAAGATCCTCTATATCTTCCTCCTGATCATACACCTCCTGAAAACCGCGACCAGTGATGCGGGAGAGAAGATCTGTGATATATCCTCCACTCATTAAGTTATTTTTTAAATACCATGATATTTAGCTTTAGCTGTTTTCTAAAGATACGTCTCCCTATATGTATCCATATCTTCGTAATAAAACAGCTTACGATCCTCCTCGACCGTGTATCGATAGAGCGGACTTTCTGCACCTTTTTTTCCTTCTCGCAACTTATTCAGGTAAGACCTGACAAGATCCAGGGTGATGCGATCTGCATGAAGATGGTACGCCTCCTTCAATACGCCCCGCATCGTTGAGATAAGCAGGGGAAGATCGGCTGCAATATCTACCAGAACCTCGATCGCATCGTAATCGATGAGCTTTCGATCCATCCTGCGGTAGATTACCTCTTTGAAGAATGCTTTTTTATCCTCAGGGAATAATAAGGTATAAACTCCATCAAGACGACCTTTTAGCATCTCAAAACCCCTCTTAGAGGTTAATAAGGTAGAAGCTGCATAGATGATGCTGCAGGACGGTTTGAGAATCAGATCGGACTGCCTCAAAAATAAGTCCAGAGCATCCTCTTCTTTCAAGATAAAATCCATATCATCGAGTATAAGAATAAACCTGCAATTTAATCCCTTTTCAACCGCATCGATGAACCTATCAATCTCAGCTACAAGATCGGCAATCTTTTGAGCCGACTCATCCTCTGAAAGAGAATCGGACGTTTTTGATTTCTTACTCCTCGATCTATAGTTCATCTCAAACCTCAGTCGCCCTGATAGTGGAAGTTTGAAGGATCGCTTTATCATATCATCATCGGCTGGTGTAAGACCAACAAGATCGATGAGAAAAGCCTCGAACCCTTCTTTTACCTTCGGTTCAACCTCAACACCATTCTCAGAAAGCTCATAGATACCTATCGCTAAACCTGTGAAAAATGTACTAAGATCAAATGCACCCAGATCAAGAAGTTCCCCGAGGTTGTAGGTGAATGTAAAAATTTTTCCTTCTTCATTGAGTTTCATTGAAAGCCTGTTAAGCTCTGTTGTGATACCGCTTCCCCTCTCACCAATCAGAAGAAGCTTTTTGCTTTTATCCGATGATATGATCGTCTCTTTAATCTCCTCTATCGGGCTTTCACGGTTCACGTAGAACGCTTGCATTTGCTCTTTGCTCTCAATCGGCTCCAGGAAGAAAGTTCTGTAGGCAGAACCAAGGCTCTTTGCAATTGGCATAGGTCATCTCCCGTGGTAACGACTACCCACGCTACCTTCTAAATATTTTCCGATCAAGAGCCCGCCAACAAGCCCGCTCAAATGTGCGGTGTGAGCGATCATGTCACCAGAGCCCGCCATCAATATATCAAAGGCTGCAAAAAAGAGCACAGCATACGTGATCTTCATCGGGATGAAGTAGATGAATATCATCATCTCAGGCTCAAGGATTGCAAGCGCGCCAAGAACCCCGTATAGCGCCCCGCTTGCACCGAGAACAGCCGAATCTGGAGAGGTCAAAATGTGCCCAAGCCCTCCGAGAACCCCGCAGATTAAGAATATGATGAGGAACTTATTGCTTCCAACCCGCCGCTCAAGCGCAGGTCCGAAGAAGAAGAGAAAGAGCATATTGAAGAAGAGATGTCCCATGCTACCATGGAGGAAGATGTGAGTTATAAGTGTCCATGGCTGCAAAGCTAAACTCGCACCGCTCAGGATAAAGTAGGACGTGAAGGGTCGTATCAGTACCTGGAGAAAGTAGACAATCACACAGATCCCGATCAGGTAGAGGGTGTAGTTTTTGTAGGGGACGTAGTAACGAAGAGGTTCGTAGTACTGTTTAGCCTCAGATCTTCTTCTCATGGTTCATACCTCCCCAGAAGTCACCTCGTTTCATCACCCAATCCGTGATAACCTCTGCTGCGTCTTGAGGGCTCATATCAACCGTATCTATCACGATCTCTGGGTTCTTGGGTACTTCATAGACAACATTAACACCAGGAACGTTCGCACCACGTCTTGTTGATCTATCATAAATCCCTTTCGGTGCGTATCTCGCATCACGGTGAGCCTCTCGCTCGATACAGAGATCAAGCGGCGTTTTTATGTAGACCTCCATGAAATTCGGGATCAAACCCCTTGCAAACTCACGATAAGCTCTTCGATTGGCTGTTGCATCAATTATAACATTTATCTCGTGATCAGACAGGAGTTTCGCCATGTATCCAAGAGATCTATAGACGATCTCGCGCTCTTCATCTGAGTAGGTTGGATCAGGAGTTATCTGCTTTCGAATCTCATCAAGTTCAAGCCTTGTAGCAGATATCCCTTTCCTTTCAAGTCTTTTCTGAGTCTCCTCTGCGATCGTTGTCTTACCAGATCCAGGTAAGCCTGTAAGCCAGATCACCCATCCCATTTATCAGGTATATTTTCTTCTCTGAGCTTAAATAGTTGTTCGAGGTTTCATGCAGGCAGTGCCACTGGATCTAAAACTCGATTAAGGTGAATGGAACCAGCATCTCTTCCCTGCTTAATGCACCATGGGACGATTTATAGGTCTTATCGTTGAGGTATGGATACTTCAAGTACGTATTCCCTTTTGCGATTAAGACCAGATCACCGATCCTTTCTTTAAATTCCGCTGCCACAGAGCCTTTTCCAAATAGACCACCACTTACCGCGTCCTCAGACCTCATCAGAATCACTCTGTCTTTCTCTTTTTCAAGTATAGATTCAACCTCTTCCACGCTATCGGTGTAGAGGTATGCGATCCTGCCACCACTTACAGCAGGTGGGTGCGTATAGCATCTAAGTAGCCTCGCATTATCGAGTCTCAGAACATTCTCGGGATTCAGCTCTATCTGACCATGGTCTGAAATGAGAAATAGAAGCGTATTCTTGAAGTTATCAACCTCTGATTTGAGAGCTTCTATCAGATTGGATAGTTCTGAATGGATTTTTGCAGAAGATGCACCCTCATCATGGAGTATTGTATCAAATACAGGGATATAAACGTACAGGAAACGATCCTCTATCTCACGCACTTTTAAGAACATCTCCCTGAATGACTCGAACTGCTCGATCCTGATATCCTCAAAGATGGCGGTGCTTGATTCTTTCGCCGCTATATCTTCTGGGAGTAGGATTGTAACACCAATCCCTTCGCTTTTACACAGCGCGAATATATCTGGAAGATCAAAAATCTCCTTTAAGAAATCCAGGGAAAGTTCCTTTCCACCGAGCATGGGTTCAAGTTCAAAGATGCTGTAGATGGACCCCTCGATAAGGATGTTGAATCCAACGATACCATGAGATATCGGTGGGATGCCGGTCGTCATACTGGCGGTGCATGTTGGGGTGAGCGATGGAAATGTGGAAGTGAGTACTCCACTGACGCACTTCTTCTCCTTCACGGCATCGATTATGAGATCGTCCATACTTTTGTTGAATGAATCGATGAATAAAAGGACTACCTTTTCGTGCTTGGGAGAGATCCCTTCAGCTTTGATCGCACCCTTAACGATCTCAAGCTGCTGTAGGGGCTTGCCTGTCTCGAGGTTTATCCCAAGAAACGCTGCTATCGTGGGTGCAACATTGAGGATGGAATATCCAGTATAGTCAGGGCGTACCAGATCGCCTATCAGACCTTCCCTATCTAAATGATCGAGGATGGCTTCTGATATATCGGTGGTCATACCAAACTCCATCAGAAGTATAAGAATGCATCCCATTTAAGGTTTTTTTGAGGAGCAATAAAAAGTTTGGAAGTAGAAAAAGGAGAAAGAGGAGGGGATAAACCCTCTCATTTTCAGTAACTGTTTGTCCAGTTGTTCTGGTATGTGGATGCTGTTACATTGCTGCCGTGCGCTGTGAAGTCATCGATTGTCCAGACACCCTGGTTGGTCTCAGATGCGTTGAAGTGCATCGTCGTCGATTTTGTCCATGAGATGTTAACACCGATCCTTGTGTGGCATGCGATGCATGCTTCGTTTGAGTCTGTCATCAGTGAATCGTTTATCGACTCCCTGAGGAAGTCGGTATGTGCAGCATAGCCACCGCCTGTGCCATTGCCCCACGAGTAGTTGTACTGGGTTGATGCACCTGTTCCCTGATAGACCAGTGTTGTGTTGAAACCACCTGCAAATGGATATGATCCACCGGTTCGGGTGTTGTTCTCATGGCAGAGCATACACGCGATCGTCTCAGCTGCGTGGGATGTTGTACCTGGGGTTGAGCCTGTACCATCACCATCTGCAACACCTGTTCCAGAGACCCTGTGACAGTCACATCCTGGAGATGCAAGGGTTGTATGCACACCGTTATTACTATCGATCATCTCTGCGTTGATATCACCATGACACTTCATACACGGCACCTGACTTCCACTCTCACTCAGGTTGTACCATGAGTGCTGTCCAGAGAAGAGTGCCGCTGTCTGGGGCAGTG
>JAOQII010000016.1 GCA_026134025.1 Candidatus Syntropharchaeum sp. | reverse complement strand
TGATTTCGGTCTTCGAGACCTCATAACTTGTGATCTCTGGTGGTGATGCGATCTTCACCGTAACATTCTTCACATCTTCAGGATTTCCAGCATTATCCACCGAGTAGAACCAGATTGTAGTGATACCCTCGGTTGTAATCGTCACATTGAATGGATCTTCACCTAATTCCTGCGTCCACGGCCCCGTATCACTAACATTAGACCAGTTAGTATAAGCAACACCAGAATCATCATCGGATCGAAAAAATGTGACGCTCACCTCTTCGTCTGCGTTCCAGCCGTTTGCGTTTGGTGGGGGTGTTACGGCATGGGTTGTGGTGGGTGGGGTGTCATCCTGAGATGGAATTGTGAATGTGCCATTCGTGAAAATGCTACCGACCTCATTACCATTTAGATCTGTTACACTTCCCCCAGTAAATTCAATTGCTGATTCGCCAGATGCAATCCCTGTGAGTGTAAGCGTACAAAGTGTATGTGTCCCCGCGTTTATCGTTGAAAAAAAATCAATACCGCCAACTCTGACGTAATCACCATAATGCTGCCACGAGTTTCCAGGAAAAGGACTGTCCGTAAAGTCGACATCCGTTATATTGACAACGTTCGTGTCAAAGTGAATGTCCACCTGATAAGACGCAACGTTCTCTCCGGTTATATCAGCTTTGAGTGTGACCAATGTATCAGCTCCAGGAGAACCTGTACTATCCTGCGGAACAAGATATCCTTCCAATGGTTCTTGGGCCGACACAGGTATCATGCTAAACGGCATTACAACCGAAAGAACCAACACCATCGTCAGGAATGACGTACCAATCATATTCAATCTTCTATTCAGTTTATACATAAATTCTTACCACCTATTTTATTGACAACAGTTCAAAGGATAATTCTCATTTATTGCACGATTCCAAACCTTCATTGCATCTGCGTTAGTGACTTTACCATCACAGTTCACGTCTGCAGCCCATTCATTGTCCAAAGGATAATTCTCATTTATTGCACGATTCCAAACCTTCATTGCATCTGCGTTAGTGACTTTACCATCCACGTTTACGTCTCCACACATTCCTTCAACCACATCCACACTAATCTCCCCCCCAACCCAGCTCACTTCCGTCTCACTTCCATGATCATCGAAGATGCTGGAATTATCACCAAACTCAAGCTCAGAAGTCCCCTGGGATATGCCCTCTACTGTGAGCGTTCCGATCCTGTACTCACCCTCAAGTGGCAGATCGGGGGAGTAATTCGCAGCAAAAAGTATCCATTCTTCGCCCTCGCTCTCTGAATTCCAGTACCAGATCGGAAAGTCGCTCTCATTCACAAAACCTGTGATATTTACCACAGATGGATCGTATGTCAGGTTGATCTGACCGCCCTGGAAACCTGTTGTATTTATCCAGATTGCAACATCGGTTGTCTCACCCGCATTCACGGTGCTGCTTGCAGACTCAAGATAAACACTATCATCCTGTGCTGAAACTCCAATCGCTGTCACCGATAACAGCACGATCGCGATCAGGAGATAAGATAATCCTTTTTTAATCATTCCTCTTCCTCCAATGAATCTCAAAAAGCGTGATCATCTCACACTCCATACCTCTAAAGTGCTCTGTATTTTTTGTATATAAACTTAACGAATATGCCAAATTCATCTCGTGCTGAACCCCATATCCGAACCTTGTACTTAAATTACCCAAGAATCTTCCCATCCCGCATACGAAGCATTCGCCGGGCACTTTCCCCGATCTCTGGATCATGTGTTACAATAACGATTGTCTTGCCCTCTTTATTTAATTGTTTGAGTATCTCCATCACACTATTTCCTGCCCTGGTGTCGAGGTTTCCCGTTGGCTCATCTGCAAAGATTATATCAGGCTCATTTGCGAGTGCCCGTGCAATTGCAACCCGCTGCTGTTCTCCCCCGCTCATCGTTGAAGGTTTGTGGTGAATCCGATCCGCAAGACCAACCTGTGTGAGGAGTTTTTCAGCACGCAAAAGCCCCTCTGCTCGATTAGTACCCTTGAAGACCATGGGGAGCGCGACATTCTCCAGTGCGTTCAGTGTCTTGATCAGGTTGAACTGCTGAAATATGAACCCGATCTTATCTCTCCTGATTGCAGCAAGTTCATTCTCGCTGAGTTTTGCTGTGTCCACTCCATCGATAAATACCCTCCCTGATGTTGGTCTATCGAGACAACCCAGTAGATTCAGGAGTGTGGATTTGCCAGATCCTGATGCACCCATCAATGCAACAAACTCACCGCGCCCAATCTCGATCGTGATACCTTTGAGGACCTCGACACGAACCTCTCCAAGTAGAAAAGTCTTTGTAAGGTTCTCTCCCCTTATCGCTGGTGTTTCATAACTGGACGATGACTGCATCGATGATTCCATCCACCTTTTTGACCTCCTCGAGGATATCATTCGGTACAGGTGAGTCGATGTTGAGAACCATCAATGACGCTTCCCCAACCACTCCACCACCAACATACATTCCTCCAATGTTGATTTTACCATTACCGAGAATCATCCCCACAGGCCCGATCACACCTGGTTTGTTTATATGACGCGAGATGAGCATGTAGGGAGAGAACGGAGCATCTATCCAGTAATCATTGATTCTCACGATCCTGGTCTCATCCTTACCAAATATCGTTCCTGATACCGTGGTTGTCTCACTCTCGGTCTCAAGCTGTAACGTGATCATACTCGTGAAGTTCTCAATACTCTCTGTCTTTGTCTCAAGAACACTTATACCACGCTCTTTTGCGATATGCGGTGCATTGACAAAGTTCACGTTGCTTGATATATGATCAAGAACACCTTTCAGGGCTGCAATTGTCACAATTTCGCTCCCAGTCTCCTTCTGTGCGATCTCACCACCATATGTGATCTTGATCAACTTAATCCTTCCAGAGGTAAGCTGGATCGTGAGTTTGCCGAGCATTTCACTGAGTTTGATGTATGGCGTGAGCATCGGGAGTGCATCAGCACTTATCGGTGCCATATTGACAGCATTTCTGACATGCCCTCTGATGAGATAGTTTGCGATCTCCTCTGCCACCGTGACAGCGACATTGACCTGTGCCTCAGTGGTTGACGCCCCGAGATGTGGAGTTACGATAACGTTATCAAGCTCAAGCAGTTTTGAGTCAAATGGTGGCTCAGTCTCAAAAACATCGAGTGCAGCACCTGCAACCTTCCCAGAAGTTATCCCCTCATAGAGTGCATCTTCATCGATGATTCCACCTCTTGCACAGTTTATAATCCGTACACCATCCTTCATCTTCGAGATCGCATCACGATCAATCATGTGGCGCGTATCCTTTGTGAGTGGCGTGTGAACTGAGATATAATCTGCAGTTTTAATCACCTCTTCAAACGGTGCGATCACAACACCAAGTTCATCTGCCCGTTCCTTCGATATGAATGGATCGTACGCAATTACGGTCATACCGAGTCCACGTGCACGTTTTGCAACCTCTGTCCCAATCCTTCCGAGACCAAGAAGACCGAGCGTTTTTCCTGTGATCTCAACCCCGAGATATCTCGATCGTTCCCACTTTCGCTCAACTTTCAGAGCATGATTTGCATCAGGGATCCTTCGGGTTAGTGCGAAAAGGAGTGCAAGTGTATGCTCTGCGGCTGAGATCGTATTTCCACCAGGCGCGTTGACAACAACAATGCCTTTCCTTGTCGCCTCCTCAAGATCGATATTATCAACCCCAACACCAGCCCTCCCGATAATCTTGAGGTTTGATGCCGCATCGATCACATCTTTTGTAACCTTTGTCTCACTCCTGACAATCAGCGCATCGTAATCACCGATTCGTTCGATAAGCTCCTCTGGCTTGAGTTTTAAAAGCACATCCACCTCAAGCTCCTTCTCAAGTATCTGAAGTCCACGTTCTGATATCGGTTCTGCGACAAGGACTTTTTTCTTCACTTCTTTACCTCAAGTTTCCTTTGAAATGCGGAAGTATCGTATCATGCCACATCGGGTCGATACCGAGTGGATTTTGGTTAAAGAGGCTCGTAAAATCCCCAAATATAATCTTGCTGATACCAGCTTCTCGATACTCTTCGAACCTCTCGATCAGATCATCCACGTTCTCGTAGAAGAGACACTTAGATTTTACCATCTCATCCTCTATCTTCTTTGAGATCTCATCGATCTCTCGCGGATCCTGTACATCGAGTACTTCTGGAAGCAACCATACAACAGATCGCTTGAAACCTCTGAGAACCTTTGCAAAGAACTCTTCCTTGACGATACCGCCAAAGAGGTACATCTCACGTTCCATCGTTGCAGGGTCCTTCCCGTTTGATTCTGCGCCTTTATTGAAGGCATCTACCAGGTTCTTCACCTCATCGGGTGTTCCAGATAGGATCATAAGTCCATCTCCGATCTCTCCTGCAAGTCGGGCTGATTTTGGACCCGCGGCAGATATGATAAGGGGTATCTTCTTTTTCGGCCTCACAAAGAGGTGAGCATTGTTTATCTGATAATACTCGCCCCTGTAGTCGAAATAATCTTCCTTTTTCCATAAAAGTTGTATGATCTCAACAGCCTCGATTAACCGTGCCCTTCGCTCCCTGTAGGGTGGCCATTCACCCACAGATCCCTCGTTGATTCGCTCACCTGTCCCTACGCTGAGTTCAACACGACCAGGGTATAGATTATCAAGCTGTGCAAAGTACTGGGCAACGATTGCGGGATGATACCTGATGATCGGACAGGTTACAGCAGATCCAATCGTGACGGACTCGGTCCACTCAAGCAGCAGTGGCATAACCGCCCAGGACATTGTTGTTGTATAGGGAAAGGCTTTTCCATCTTTATCAGACCACGGCATAAGGTGATCATCGATCCAGATCGATTCAAAGCCTGCTTTCTCACAGCGGGTGATGAAGTCCCTGTTTCTTGGAACAATCGTCGTCTCAATACCAAACTTCAGGAGATCCTCATTACGGGTCATAACCTCTATCAATACTCAAAAGAATTAAAGTTTTTCATACACCATGCGGCAACCGGGATTCGAACCCGAGTTAGAGGCTTGGGAAGCCCCTGTCCTACCGCTAGACTATTGCCGCCAGAAAAAGCACCAGATGCTCAGGCGGTCCCACTCTTGAAGTATATATGCAGGGCGATCACAAGAATGCCTATGAATACAGAGAATATCATGATTGTCTTTGGCGATATCGTGATCGAGGTCTCCTCTGTATCAAAGTATCGCATAAGCCCTGCAGAGGACATGAGCCCACCGGAGGAATCTTTTTTCTTTGCCATACTTCTATCTTCCCCTCACCTCTTTATTAATCTTGCTATCACCTCTCTTGTATCCTGTATAACCCCGCTTCTCGTCTCAGAGTATCCAAGAACGCTTGCGACAGGCTCACCCTCTGGAATCATCGTGCCAATAGCGGGCACATCACTAAAACCCCATCGACGCAGATCCTCTCCGATCGCCATATCCGCTTTTGCATATACAACAGCCCGCATCCCGAATCTCAATGGCTTCCTGATCTCAAAAGGTTCATTGCAACAGGCTTTTACATGGCAGTCAAAAATATTACACCCTGTTGCAATCTCAAGTGCCTCAATACTACCCTGAAATCTTGGATTAACCTCAATTACAACAGCTTCCTCATCAGAGATTACAAAATCAACGCCATTTGATCCAATAAGCCCGAGTTCTCTGATAATCTCCTCTGCAATCTCACAGATCTCACTTGCAAGTTCCGTCTCAAATGGGACGATATTTCCACAGTATGCGAATTTTGATGGTGCGTTTAGCCAATCTATCCCGATTAGCTGTTCGTTCACACAGAAACTCTCAACCTCACCTTTTTCATTCGATACGAGAGACACACTCACCGGAATTCCTTCGACATATTCCTGTATCAGGTACCTGGAAAAATCAACCTCCAACGCCTCAATCTCAGATTTCTCACGGATAAAGCGATTCTCAAGCCCTCCTCCGCCAGTAAGGGGTTTTATAACTGCTGGAGGTGTAACACGCTCTTTGGTATAAATTTCAGGATGTGAAAAACCCATATCAATAATTCTCTCACCTACATAAGCCTTATCAGAAATTTTCTGCATAAGATCAGGGCTATTTCCGATTACACGCTCCCTGAGCCTTCTGTCAAGCTCAATTCGCTCACAGCCCGAGCCGATTATGATTCCTTCAATCTCACAATCTATTCTATCAAGAAATGTCCTGACCCCAAAATCCTTCGCTCTTTCATCAAGCAAGGCTGCCTGCTCTGCAAGTTCTAAGAGATCGAGATCGAGGAAACGATCTATACAATAGACCCTGAACCCTGCTTTTACCGCGGACTGTGCGATCTGTCTTGTGGTATATCCTACAATGAGGATTCTTTCCATCGCTCGATCATCTCATCGTAGATCTCAGATGCCCTGTGTGCCGGGTCATCCGACGCTGTAATCGCCCGCCCAACGATCTCGTAGTCAGCACCTGCGCGTATGGCATCACCGACCGCTCCGCCCTGTGCCCCAATACCTGGCGAGATCACGTAGAGATCATCAGGCAGGATCTCTTTGAGCTTTTTAATCCGATCTGGCTTTGTTGCAGGAAGTACCACCCCATCAACACCGAGATATTCGAGATCATTGGCGATACGATCTGAGAGAAGTTCCATATAATCTGACGATCCGGGGTGGCTCATCTCAACAACAACGATCACATCACCCATCTCAAGTTCCCTGACTGCCCTTATCACATCCCTGCCGCAAAATCCGTGCATGATCACACCGTCTGCACCTGCACGGTATGCGATCGCTGCAACTTTTGCGCTTATATGCGGGATATCTGCGATCTTACCATCGTAGATTACGGGAAGGCTCGTTACAAGCTTTATACGCTCGATCGCATGATGCCCAAGCTGCATCTCAAAAGGTCTTCCGATCTTGATCGCAAAGTTCCCCTTCGCATATTCAAGTTCTTCTGCAAGCTCGATCGCAAGCGGAACATCTACCATATCAAATGCGATGATGATCCCTGGTTCACGTTTCAGGATTGACATTGTGATACTTCCTTTATCTTTCCAAGATTGTAAATTCTGATCAAAGCAGTACCTTCTTTGATGCTTATTTCAAATTTATTCTCAAATTCGATGGGATTATCTTCATACCGCCATTTTTGCGTGCTCTTATCACCCTGATTCCAGTAGACTCCGGTTGGCCAATTCTCAAGAATGCCGCGATTAAAGAAGACTGCTGCACCAAAAACAGGACATTTCCATCGCTTTGATGCTCCTGCAAAACCATGTTTGGCAAAGTATGAAGCTCCAGAGGGGCCTTTACCAACAGGATAGAAGCAATGCACCAGATTCAGAACAACATCTACATCCGGATTGGGAAGATTTTTATGTCTTATCCCATAAGTGTCATAACATACACACATAAAGTATTTAACGCCATTTAACTCGAAAATACGGGATTTACTATCCTCTTTTGACAAATAGTTTGGAGCAAATTTAACATATCCCATTTCCTGCGGTGCCGGATGGAACTTTCGCCCCATGGCATCAATACCATTCTTACTGACGGCGATCCCGATCTGATCATGGGAATAACCTTCTTTGTCAACGCTTCCATCGATACCAATGCAAACAATGATCTTCTCTTCTATACCTATAAGAATGTCTCTGATCTGCTCTTCAGCCCAATTGTATATCGTGCTTGGCTCTTTTTCCTCCGTGTAAAACCACCCACCGGGAAATAAAATAACTCCATCTCCAGATATTTCTTTCACAATCTGATCTACAATGGTGCGTAATTCCTCCATCCGATCATCATTTGAATATTCTGAATCACTATCAGATTGAAGAATAACCGTTGCAACCCAGCCATTCAAGTCTTTTCTTCTTCCTTCGATAATATTTTTGAATCTTGCGAGATCGGCTGGATTATCAGGATCTAAGCTGCACCACGGCATCTCCTTTGAATAAAGCCTGACTGTGGGTTCTAAATTCCCTGTTAAGACTGGTAGAAAATCTCTTAGCGTATCATACCATGCACGCTGTTCATCTCTGTAGATAGGGTCATTATCCTTTGCATTAATCTCTTCGCAAAGTTTAATCCATTTCCCGGGTGAAAAGCCTAATTTAATATTTTGAGGATATGATTGAAGTGATATTTTTCTTAGATGTGTAAAATGTTGGGTTTCGTCAAATTCCACAATAAATCTCGGATTCGAAACGAAATAATCACAGTTTGGAAGCGTATTCGCATAAACAAAGTTTTCATTTCCTCTGTAATTCTGAAGATTCATAAATATTCTTTTGAAATCTTCATAATGTAGCGTATCTCTGAAGTTTTCTGGATTTGTACCGATGTTAAATTTATAATTCGGTTTTACGTCTCCATAAATCTTTTTGAGCATTCTTTCAACAACGTTTTTGCAACCAGGGCATCGTTCGTTGTGCCTATTCTGTGGTGGCTCAACTGGCTTATCTGAGGACAGTATCAACTCGCGCCCCGATGAAGACTTTTCCTCAATATCAAATCCTAATCGCTGTAAAAACCCATTTGTTTCTTGACCCCCGCTAAACTCAGAAGATTTAAGTTCTTCACTATTGGCATATTTGTTGGCTAAAGATAATACATATTTTGGAGGGTACTGTTTCCCATTAAAGACAAGAACAAACTTCGTTGACCTTCTACTTGGTGGAAGCCCTCTCTCATCAATTTCCTCTATCGCCTTAATAACATCCTCTTTTTCAATATTCGAGGGTATCATTTCATCCAGCCTCAAACCTTCTCCAGTATCCCTCTCCCTGCAAGTACGCCTGTTGCAGCGGCATTTATGATATCTCTTGAAAGCCCTGTGCCGTCACCTGCTGCAAACAGTCCCTTAATATTCGTCTCCATACAGGCATCGACCTCAAACTCCATCGCATAGAACTTGACCTCAGGCGCGTATAGAAGCGTTGAATCCGCTGCAACACCAGGAATAATCTCGTTCAGCTTCTCAAGTCCTTCGATGATATCCATCGCGATCCTGTGCGGGAGTGCCATCGAGATATCGCCAGGTGTCACGTCCTCAAGCGTGTTTTTGACATGATTCCCTGCTATCGAGTGCCATGTTGAACGGCGACCACGTCTTAAATCCCCCATCCGCTGGAGTATTGGCTTTCCGCCACCGATCGTGGTCGCAAGTTTTGATACCGATCGTCCATAACGGGTTGTGTTTTCCAGTGGTTCTGTTAGCTCCAATCTGATTAAAAAAGCAAAGTTTGTATTTTCAGATCTTCTGTTCTTCATGGAATGACCATTCACACCAATAAATCCTTCATAAGTCTCTTTTACGACATAACCATGCTCATTTGTACAGAATGTTCTTGCAAAGTCATCATACCTATCGCTTCTGATATAAAACTTTGGATCACGGTTTATCTTTGTGATTGGATCCATGATGATCGCTGGGACCTCTACCCTGACGCCTATATCGATCGGTGCATAGTTCGCGGCTATATTTTGTTTTATCACAAGTTCGTTGATCCATGACGCTCCGATACGTCCTGGTGCGAGGATTACAAACCTCGAACTGATACTGCTTCCGTCTTCAAGCCGA
The DNA here is from genome assembly GCA_026134025.1 of Candidatus Syntropharchaeum sp. Taxonomy (GTDB): domain Archaea; phylum Halobacteriota; class Syntropharchaeia; order Syntropharchaeales; family Syntropharchaeaceae; genus Syntropharchaeum. Next base: position 28,484 of record JAOQII010000016.1, on the reverse strand, counting down.
ACACCCCTGCATATCCCATCCTCAATGATCAGATCAGATACGGTTGTATTCAATCGGAACTCAACCCCACCCTCGGTGAGATCGTTCTTAAAGTTCTGGATGACCCTTGCCGTGTTATCAGATCCGATATGCCGCTGAATGATATCAACGAACTTCGCACCGACCGAAGCAGAAATTCGCTTGAGCTCTTCGATCAGTTCATCACGCGGTTTTGAGAGGCTTTCTGGTGCGCCAAACTTCAAAAAGATCCGATCCACATACTCAACGAGATCCCATGCAGCCTCATTGCTTCCGGCCTGCTTTGCAAGATCTCCTCCTATATCAGGTCTTAAGTTGAGCGTACCGTCAGAAAATGTCCCAGATCCACCGACGCCACACATGATATCGCAGTGGTCACATTCGAGACAGAACCCCTTGGTATTCATAGGACATCTCCTGTTTGCAACATCCTTGCCCATGTCAACAATCATGATACTCAGGTCATGCCCCACAAGTTCATTTGCTGCAAAAAGCCCGGCAGGCCCTGCACCAATGATCAGTACATCAACATCATCTTGACTCATGCCACTAAGCTTTATTTAGATCTACCTTATAAGGTTTACATTAAAGATGTAATTGTAGGTATGGGATTGGCCTTGAATAAAAGCTATAGAGGGATGGATGATCTACCACTCGAGGGGAAGACCGTACTTGTTAGGGTTGATATAAACTCTCCGATGGATGAACAAAATGAGATACTGGATGATAAACGCTTCAGGATGCACCTTCCCACCTTGAAGGAGCTTGAAAACTCAAAGACTGTCTTACTTGCACATCAGAGTAGAGCTGGTAAATCCGATTTTACAACGATGGAAGCACACGCAGCACGGTTCTCAGAACTTCTCGGACGTGAGGTTCGCTATATTGAGGACATATTCGGACATGAGGCAAGATCAGGGATCGCTGAGATGGCTGATGGGGATGTCACGCTTCTTGAGAATGTGCGCTTCTTCTCCGAGGAGACGTTGAAGAGATCGGCAAAGGAGCATGCAGGATCACATCCTGTACGTAAACTCGCACCACTTGCCGATGTCTTCATAAACGATGCATTCTCGGTAGCTCACCGCCCCCATCTATCAGTCATTGGATTCACAGCGGTTCTACCATCGCTCGCAGGGAGATTGATGGAACGAGAGATTGAGGCGCTCGATAAGGTACTTCTTGATATAGAAAGACCGTCTGTGTTTGTCCTCGGTGGGGTGAAGGCGCCGGACTCGATCGATGTGGCTAAAAACGTCCTTGAAAGCGGTGCTGCCGATTCTGTGATCTTTACAGGCGCTGTTGCAAACATATTCCTTGTAGCATCTGGTATTGATATAGGCAGTGTGAATAAAAGCTTCATAGAGGAGCTTGGATATTTAGATGAGATCGATCGTGCAAAGAAGATCTTATCGGAATTTGGGGATAAGATTATACTTCCCGATGATCTCGCACTCCTGAATGAAAGTGGAGAGAGGATTGAGTGTCCAGCCAATAAGGTAGCGGATAACCTTCCGATCTTTGACATTGGACAAAATTCGATCGAACGCTTCTCAAAGTTAATCAGATCATCGGGTACGGTTGTTATGAATGGTCCAGCAGGTAAATTTGAGGAGGAAAATTTTGCAGCGGGTACGGAATCGCTCGTCAGGGCTGCGACTTTATCAAAATTCAGTGTGATAGGTGGTGGACACATATCTGCGGTTGTTGAGGAACTTGGGTTAGCAGATCGCGTCTCACATATCTCAAGCGGTGGCGGGGCATGTTTACGGTATCTCGCTGGTGAAAAACTTCCTGGTATTGAGGCTTTGATGAAATGACATTGATCACGGAGGCAAAGGCAACTTTATCTAATGTAAACGACCCTGTGATACTTGAAGTTGCGAGGATGGAGAGTATAGAACCAGATAATCTTGCAAGACTGATCGCTCGTGGCAGGGTTGTGATTCCTGCAAATGTTAACCGTGATATTACCGCGCGAATAGAAGAAGGTGGAATACGTGCCGTTGGAGAACGTGTCTCAACCAAGATCAACGCAAACATCGGGACATCACGTGATTATATTGATCACGATGAGGAGTTCCTGAAGGCAGAGACGGCGGTCAAATACGGTGCTGATGCTGTGATGGACCTCTCAACAGGGGGAGATCCTGGTGTTGTTCGTAGAAACATATTAAAAAAGCTTGTAATCCCGATTGGAACCGTCCCGATCTACGATGCGTGCCTCAGAGGCGGTGCTGTTGTTGATACCTCATCTGATGATATGTTCAATGCTGTGCGTGAGCATGCAGAAGATGGGGTTGATTTTGTGACGATCCACGCAGGTGTGAACCTCAATACACTTGAACGGCTAAAAAGGTCAGATCGAATCCTCAATGTCGTTAGCAGAGGCGGTGCGTTCACGATCGCATGGATGCTCCATAACGAAGCAGAGAACCCGTTCTATGAAGAGTTTGATTATCTGCTTGAGATTGCAAGCGCGTGCGACCTCACGATCAGCCTCGGAGATGGGATGAGATCAGGCTGTTTGCATGATGCCTCGGACAGGGCAAAAGCTTCAGAAGATATCGCACTCGGTGAGCTTGTTCAGCGTTCAAGATCTTACGGCGTTCAGACGATCGTTGAAGGTCCTGGACATGTTCCGATCGATGAGATTGCCTTCAACGTAAAATCGATGAAGCATCTGACCGATTTTGCACCGCTGTATCTTCTTGGACCGCTTGTAACAGACCTTGGTGGGGGCTACGACCATATAACTGCCGCAATCGGTGGGGCTGTTGCTGGTGTACATGGCGCCGACTTTCTCTGCATGACAACGCCGTCTGAACATTTTGCACTCCCAACCGTGGAAGATATCAGAGAGGCGACGGTTGTGACCCGAATTGCAGCACAGATCATTGATACCGTGAAGTCAGGCGTGTGTGAGAATGCTATAGCGCGGGAATATCAAATGGCTCGTGCGAGAAAGGATCTTGACTGGGAAAAGCAGTTTGAACTCTTAATCGATCCAGAAAGGGCACGTGAGATGTATGAGCGACGACCTTCGAGTGAGGCATGCTCGATGTGCGGTGATCTCTGTGCAATAAAGATGGTTAGGGATGCGTTGGGTAAAAATAAGAAGTTTAGGTCTTGATCGCAAAAATGTCTGAATTCTACTGTTCATTTATAGTAGACCTCTTGCGTAATTATTCATACTCAGACCATCTCCTTTTATACTATTCCCAGACTATTTCTGAAACAGGGATAGTTGAGCCTCTGATCAGGAAATGCATCCCTCGCTCTAAAAGAAGATACAGAGGAAGACGATATGATACGATGAGTGTGAAGATGATCTTCACTGCATTCGCCTTTGATCTTTATCAGCTTCATACGATCAGGCACCGGGAGGCAGCTTAGCGGTAGCTATCGGCTATCGTATAGAAGTGGGTAAATCAAAACACTCAACATTCTTAAACCTCCACAGGTCTTATAGGTAGAATATATGGCTTACCCCCATCGTTCCTGACAGCGACCTCAACACCATAGACCGATCTTATGTTCTCAACGGTTAGCACATCCTCGGGCGTTCCAACCGCTGCAATCTTTCCCCCGTGCATCATCGCGACCCTGTCTGCATAACGGGAAGCTAAATTGAGATCATGGATCGCCATTATCGCCAGGATTCCACGCTTTCTTGTGATCGTCTGTATTATCTTCATGACCTCAAGCTGGTGCTTAATATCGAGATTGGATGTCGGCTCATCCAGGAGGAGAACTTCCGGGTCCTGACAGAGTGCACGGGCAACCAGTACCTTCTGCCGCTCACCACCGCTCAATTCACCAAAAGGTCGAAGTGATAGCTCCTCTATCCCGAGAAGTTCCACGGTCTCAAGAACCCTCTCAAGATCCTTCTCTGTTACCCTCCAACCGATATAGGGACGCCTTCCCATCAGGATTGTATCAAATACCGTGGCAGGAAAACCTCCTGGAGCATGCTGGGGGACATATCCAATTCGCTTTGCAAGCTCTCGTTTATCAAGATCTCTCACTTCCATTCCATCAAGCATGACGCAACCGCCATGTGGCTTCAGGATCGTGTCGATGCATTTTATGAGCGTGGTCTTACCTGTCCCGTTTGGACCTATGATACCGAAGAACTCTGAAGGCTCAATCTCGACCGTAATACCATCAAGTATCGTATGGCCTGGATAACTGAACGTGAGATCTTTTATCTTAAGCTTCACCAGTAACCACCCCTCTGCCTCATCAGAAGATACACAAAGAGCGGAACACCCATAAAAGCTGTCACGATTCCGACAGGAAGTATCTCAGGTGCAACAATTGTTCTTGCAACCGTATCTGCAGCAAGCAGGAGCACCGCACCTGTGAGGCATGTCCCAGGTAGAAGAAACCTGTGATCAGATCCGATCACCATCCTTGTTATATGGGGGCAGACAAGCCCTATGAAACCGATCGTGCCTGTGAAAGCTATTATCGATGCTGTTATAAAGGATGCGATGAACATGCAGGTTATTCTGATCCGTTCAACCCTCACACCGAGGCTCTTTGCGGTCTCATCCCCTGCTCCCAGAGCATTGAGATCCCATGACTTCAAGAGCAGATATGGGATTGTGAGAAGAAGTACCATCGCGATGATCCCGATATTCCCATACGGGAACGAGGATTGCCAGTCTGCCCTGCCGAGTGAGCCAAACATCCAGTAAACCACTTCCTGAACCTCTTCTGCCTCTCCCACATACTGGAGTGAGGAGGTCATCGCAGAGAAGAGGTACATGATCGCAATCCCTGCAAGCACCATCGTCTCAGGTGAGGTTCTCTTTATCGAGAGCAGATAGATGAGTAACGCTGCGATCATCGCGAATATAAAGGCGTTTGCGATGATGAGATGTTCTCCTCCAACCAATCCAACCCCAAGTATTATCGCAAGCGATGCCCCAAAGGATGCGGCCGATGCTATCCCTAAGGTGTAAGGAGATGCAAGGGGGTTTTTGAGTATTGCCTGCATCACAGCTCCTGCAAGAGCAAGACCGATCCCTGCAAGGATGCCAAGCACGATCCTTGGAAGTCGCAATGTCCAGAGGATTGTCACGATCGTACCAGAATCGAGCTTTTCAGTTGGTGCAGGATTGAAACGATCAGGAAAGAACTTATGGAGGATTGCATCATAGGCAGCCTTTACAGATATATCGGCGGAGCCAAGCGTTGCAGCATAGCCCACAAGAAGTGGCGTGATCACAAGGAGTATGAGGACGAAGAGAATCCTCTGCCGGATAAAACTTCTGTATTCTTCTTTTACTGCTTCTTTTTTGGGTAGGGTTTCTGGTGACATCAGATCTCTGGATAGATAAATATCATATATTCGGGATGTTCCAGATCCTGCATCTTTAGATACTCTGCATATACCGCTTCAGGATCGAGATCAAAGGCTGGATGAAATAGCTTCGTCCAGTATGAGCCCAACAAAGCTATCGAGTTCATAGGGCGGTTCACAGCTTGTGACATAGACGTTCTCCTCCTGCAAGCGTGCATAACTCATCTGATGCAGAGCCGTGACCGTATGTCCCTATCTCGTTAAGATCTGCCATATCTTTTGACTGCTCAAGAAAGATCCTGGGTCTTTTATCCTGTTTCTCAACAAATTCCTTCACAACTTCTTCACGTTCAAGATGTCCCAGCCTTTCTATTTCTTCGGTTAAAGTCGCTCGTTTATAGAAATCCAGCGCAACCACGGGAATATTAAAAGCCTCTAAATTATCTTCAACCCATGGAACTTTGCTTACATGGCTTATAACTAAATCAGGACTGAGTGAGACGATTGCCCCATAGTCAAACTCCTTCCACGTCCCCACGACAGTCTCTTCGCTCATCTTAGGGAGGTAGTATTCTTTCTTCGTTATTACGCCATCCGCTATCCCAACGATCCTATCATCTGTTCCAAGTATTCTGACAGCCTTTGCACAGTCGGTATTGAGAACAACAATTCGCTTAACAGGTGCATAGTCCGTAACATTTCTTCCAGCAGTGTCCTCGACAGTACGGGGATAGTGAAGGTATATCCATGCGATCTCCTGCAATCCGTCGATATCTTCACCAGAAAGTGGTGCTGTTGTCGAGAGCGTTCGGGAGATATTTATACCTGATGCGGGCGATACAGATACAATAAGTAACATGACTATTGTTATACCTGTTATCCATCTCCCAGCTTTTCCTGTCATCTAATACCTCATTATATTAATATTTTAATATTATCGATGCGTTGGTTAATAAATACATTTTATTAACGTCACATAAATTTTAACTATCCACTTTTTAATACTCGTTAGTAATAAGTTTTTTGGTTTTGTAAATCTAAAATCTTAAATATAACTTATTTCGTATTACAAAGCATTTGGGGAGAATGGAGTGAAGGGGATATGATCAGGGTGCGCTCGAGTTTGCGGTTACAGATATAAGCTTTTAACCCCTTCCCCCACCGCAACATAAACCACATCTTCTAACCCATTCTTTTATCTATTTACCAACTACAGTATCTTCCATTGTAAAAATACACCATGATAAAACGGTAAAATCTGTATATTACAGCCTATTACCATTGTTGATAGATGAAAGAGATCCCAGATGGAATTATAGTCCCCCGCAAAACTTTATCCACTATCCCATCTCATTCCCTCCTGTGAGGGGAGAACGAATACAGGGGAGGAACTTTGAAGAGGTCAGGTCACTGTTAAAGAGCGAGAAGGATCCAGTAGTTTCGCAGGATTACAGAAGACCTGAGAATGCTGGAGAGATATTGAAAGATCGGGTGGAAGCAACTTTGAGTGAGCTTGAAATGAGAGGTTACAGGAGGGAAGATATAGCAATCGGATTTGTAGATGAGAGTTCTCCTCAAAGTACCGCTAACACGGAGAGGGTTTGGAGTTTCAATGCACCTTATGCTTCTTGCGCTCGGATACTGGATCGTTATAAACGGAGTTCTCTCAGCAACAGGTGTTTTGATCGCACGAGGACATCCACTCTCTGCCCTAACCGCGTTCGCTGTTGCGTGGATCACATCGCTGAATCCGATGATTGCGGCAGGATGGTTTGCAGGACTTGTTGAGGCATGGGTAAGATCGCCTACCACCAGCGATCTGAAGGAATTGATCGATGTCGAGACACCATCTGAGCTTTTACGAAATCCAATCTTCAAAATCCTGCTTGTTACAGCCCTTGCAAACATTGGGAGCATCATCGGAACGCTCCTTGGTGCATACATCGTGATCAATGTCACAGGAATAGATATCGAGGCGGTCATGAATGACGCGCTCACCAGGTGGTTTTGATCTCGATAATGAGTGATATCGGCTCACGATATTCATCTTTAACAGAGATCCCAAACAACCGCTCGTTCTCCTCAAGGTATTGCGGATAAGGTCTCACATCCAACAAAGTGTATATCCTCACCCACCAACAATAAAGCTTATATACGGAAATGCCTTTCCTACTATGATACTATGTTGAGTGATAAGAGGAGTCTGCCTGTCTGCTGCTTTTGCGGTGCATGCTATGAAGTGGTGAGTGACTTCGATCAGTACCTTGAAGATGAGGTGATGCTTGAGAAGGGCTGTGGTGGCCTTACATCCAGAGGAGCGTGCTTCAGCTTCTGTCCCAAATCATTCTCGCGCTGCGGGCTCTGTGAGAACGCATGTCCACGAGAGGGTTTCGGTGGTTGCGAGATCACCCCGAAGTACTTTGAAGGAAGTCCTTACTTCGGGATAGGATACCATAGCCGAATCATTGCGGCAAAGGCTACAGAGAGGGAAATTCATGAGAACGGTCAGAGCGGTGGAGTAGTTACTGCGATTCTAAGCGCATTGATCACCGATGAAAAGATCGATGCAGCAGTCGTTGCAGATCGAACAGATGAGTGGAAAGTTGAGCCAAAGGTTGCAGAAACCCCGGCCGAGATCATCATGAGCACAGGCTCTAAATACACGGTCTGCCCATCGATCAAAGGTGTCTGGCAGGCTTTGCGAGCGGGATTTGAAAAAATCGCGCTTGTTGGAATGCCGTGTAACATCGAAGCGATGCGAATGCTTCAGGCACTTCGGGGATCGGATTACACTGCTGGATGTGAACGTGTCACGCTTATGATCGGGCTATTCTGCACAGAGGCTTTCTACTATGATGAGCTTGTTGAGCTTCTTTTGAGACACGATATTGCGATCAGGGATGTTGTTAAGTTCGATGTTTACAGGGGCAAGTTCGTGGTCAAGACTGCCAGTGAGAAGCTTGAGATCCCGATGAAGGAGATCGAGCATACGGTCAGGGATTCATGCAGGGTCTGTATGGACTTTGCATCTGAGCTTGCAGACATCTCAGCCGGCTCTGTTGGATCAGAGGATGGATGGACAACGCTCATAATTCGCACAAAGCGCGGTGAAGATGCAGTGAGATTTGCAGAAAGTGCAGGAGCAATCGAGACAGCTGAGATTGATGATAAAGGTATCGAAGCGATTCGCAAACTCAGCCTGAGGAAGAAGAAAAATAACTACGGTGGCTGGATGGAGCAGCTGAAGCGCTGTAATGCGTGTCTGACAACTCCCATGCCGCTTGTAGCTACCCAAATTTATCAAATATAGATTTTAGTTGAGGTGAAAAAAAATGTCGGATATCTATGCAAATGCAAGATCCACGAGCGGCACATCGATAAGGCGAAGGGATGTTAACCCAACGAGTGGGATGTGTCCGATCTGTATAAAGGAATGTACAGTCCTGTGCGAGGTTGGTAAATCGGCTTTCAGAGGTAGAGAGGTTCTCTATCCAGAGCCAGAGCAGTTCGGAGATAGTACAGCATCATCAAACAAAGATTATGGACTTGACTGGTCAGACTTCCAGATCATGACCGATGTGGTTGGAGCAAAGGGAATTGCAGCAGACCCCGATATCGCCACCTTCCCGAACGTGGATGTCACAACAAAGCTTGGCGGCATACCGATGCTTGTGCCAGCTTACATAACAGGTCTTGGCTCAACAGATGTCGCAAGGCGATACTGGGATTCATGTGCGATAGGGGCTGCGATCTCAGGAACGATCATCATGCCGGGTGAGAACGTCTGCGGTATGGATCCTGAAACGAAGTTTGATGAGATGGGAAAAGTTTCACACTCTGATGAGCTGACGAGGCGGATCGAGTCCTTCAGAAGTTTCTGGGATGGTAAGCATGGCGACGTCGGTGTACAGACAAATGTCGAGGATCAGCGGTTTGGTGTGGACGTTTATGCACTCTCAAAGCTTGAGGTTAATATCATCGAACGAAAGTGGGGGCAGGGTGCAAAGGCGATCGGTGGCGAGGTTCGAATATCAGACCTTGATAAAGCAATCATGCTCCAGCGACGTGGTTACATCGTTAACCCGGACCCTGAAGATCCTGCTGTTCAGAGAGCGTTCAAGGCTGGTGCGTTCAGGACATTTGAGCGGCACAGCAGGGTTGGAATGCCAGAACACAGGAGTTTTGTCGAGGATATTGAATGGCTGAGGAGTCAGGGTGCAAAGAAGGTATTCCTGAAGACAGGTGCATACAGACCTGCTGCAACCGCATTCACACTGAGAGCCGCTTCTGAGGCTAAGATCGACCAGATAACCTTTGATGGTGCAGGTGGCGGTACCGGTATGAGCCCTGTTCCGATGATGAATGAGTGTTCGGTCCCAACCGTCTATCTATTTGCGCAGGTGATGCACGGTATCGAACTTATGCGAAGTAACGGCATGTACGTTCCTGACATCTCATTTGCAGGTGGGTTTGTGAACGAGACCCAGATCTACAAGTGTATAGCGATGAGTAACTACGGCAACAACCCTGCGGTAAAGGCGATAGCTATGGCAAGAGCACCACTCACAGCAGGTATGAAAGCACAGTACTTCGCAGAGCTTGCAGAAGAGGGTAGATTGCCGCTCTCGTTTGCCGAGAAGTATGGATCAGATCCAGAACAGTTCTTTGTTGCATACAGTGAGCTTGAAGAGAAGTATGGCAAGGATGTCAAAAAGATCCCACCAGGTGCGATCGGTGTCTACACGTACTTCAACCGCATCAAAGTAGGGCTCCAGCAGCTCATGGCAGGCGAGAGAAAGTTCAGGCTTGATCTAATTGACAGAAGCGATCTTGCAGCCCTTACAGAACATGCAAGTGAAGTAACAGGCATTCCGACGGTTGCTGAAATCGATATGGATTGCTTTGATGAGATCCTCCTCGGGTGAGAGGGGGATTTTTTCTGTTTTTTTAATCGATATACACCCGTTCATTGTATACTCCTGAAATTTTTGACCTTATAAATCCTACTCATTCTCCACCTCCAATAGCTTAGCTGCCAGACCAGCTCTAACTTCCACGGGCAATCTACTCCAGATGAGGCGCATCTCAGCTTTATTCCCAATGAATCAAGATGGCTTTTGAATTTGCTGTCCCATTCCTTTTTACCATTCTTTCTGTGAGCTCCGAACTCACTTCCGTTGTCTGAGATCAGCTCTTCTAAAGGCATGATGCCCCGGTAATCCTCAACAAGCTTATCTACCAAAGCTATGCTGTTTTCAGTGTTAGCATTCTTGAATTCTCCTGCTGCAAGGATTTTCCTTGAAGCATCATCCAGAATAGCACAGAACTTTATCCCATCCTTCTCAAACCAGTCTATATGCCCTGCTGACATCGAACGCTCCCTTTCATACCTTATGTATGGCTTCCTTCTTCTCTTCTTCCTCGGTTCTTCCTTTGCCAATCCTTCTTCAAGCAAGTATTTGTGGACGCGGTTGTGAGGGATGTGGATGCCATATACCTGCTCTATTACCTTCTCCAGTCTCCTCGCTCCAAGTTTGTATTTCATTTTTGCTTCTCTTACTATTTCCTTCTCCTTTTCGCTTAACTCCTTCACCTTTCTCCCCCTCTTTCTTATTGGCAAATACTCTCTGCGTGTGAGCCAGTAAGACCATACCCTCTTGACCGTTGAAACGCTGACCCTCATCTCGAATGCGATCTCTCTGTTGCTCTTTCCTCTTCTCTTGTGTCGCACGATGTACCTTACCTTCTTCTCTGTTAGTCTGCCATAACCCATCAGTTGTTTGAAGGTATTTAAAGTCAAATTTTTTGGGACTATACACCCCAAATCAGGCACTGAAAGACTTAAAAATATGTGCGAAGATAAATAAATTGAATGCAGTTCTTTAAGCATCCCACAGCGATTGTGGAGAGCGAAAATATTGGTGAGGGGACAAAAATCTGGCACTTTGTCCATGTGAGAGAAGGGGCGAGGATTGGGCGTGATTGCATTGTGGGAAAGAGTGCGTATATCGATCTGGATGTTGAGATAGGAGATCGCGTAAAGATCCAGAACTTCGTTTCGATCTATAAAGGTGTGAAGATTGAGGATGATGTCTTTATCGGGCCTTCTGTAACATTCACAAATGATCTCTATCCAAGAGCAGATTCATGGAGGGAGGATAAGATAACCCATACCCTGATTAAGCGTGGCGCATCGATCGGTGAATATGCGATGGTCGGGGCGGGTTCTGTTGTGACACGGGATATCCCATCATTTACACTTGTATATGGGAACCCAGCCAGGATAGGGGGGCGTGTCAACAAAGAGGGGTTGAAGGTATGAAGATCGCGGTAATTGGTCTTGGGAAGGCGGGACTTCCACTCGCAGCAGTTATTGCTGATGGTGGTTTCAGAAGCGTTGGCAAGATCCTTAAAAAAGGAGATATTGTGGTTTTAGAGACAACTGTCCCGCCCATGACAACAGCAACACTTGCCAACGAGCTCCTGAAGATCGCGGATGAGCTTGGTATTGACTTCTATGAATCAAGAGCGTATGCAAACCATGATTACTGTGATATTCACCTCCCATCAACCGGGGTTGGAGGTCACTGCATCCCTGTCTATCCATGGTTTCTGATAAAAGCGATGGAAGAACGAGAGAAGTTCGATCGTTCAAACCTCCTGAGAACTTCGAGAACCCTGAACGATCAGATGATTTATTACTGGGCTGAGAAGATCCTTCTGGCATGCATGAAGTTAAATAAGCCGTTAAGCGATGTGAAAATTTGTATAAATGGTATAACATTCAGAGATGGAGTGAAAGAGCTTTACCACAGCAGAAATCTGGCTTTGACCAGGCTTTTGATGGAAAAGGGTCTCAATGTAGGGGTCTATGATGAGCTTTTCACAGGAGAGGAGATCGAGAATATGGGTTTGAAGTCTTGTGAGGTGGAGGAGGCGGATCTTGTATTCAATACATTCAGCCTGGAGTTAACCACAAAGGAGGTGACCTGATGGAGGCAGTTATACTTGCAGCCGGGGAGGGTAAACGGATGCATCCGCTGACGTACACCCGTCCAAAGGTGATGCTATCTGTTGCAAACAGACCTACCTTAGAGCATCTTATCGTCGAACTCAGGAAAGCCGGGGTGAGTACTGTTGTTCTCGTTGTCGGCTATCGTGATGATACGATCAGAGCACACTTTGGTAATGGGGATAAGTGGGGTATCGAGATAAAGTACGTCTCGCAGCGAAAACAACTTGGAACCGCCGATGCACTCAGATCAGCTGCACATCTCCTTCAGGATAGATTTCTTGTGATAAATGGAGATGCAATTCTTGAAAAGAGCGATATTGAGCGGATAATGCAGGAAAAGGAGATGGTTCTGGGTGTCAAGGAGGTTGAGAACCCAGCAGATTTTGGGGTTGTTGAGATCGTGGATGGAAAGGTGGCAGGAATTCTTGAAAAGCCAGAAAATCCACCGACAAACCTGATAAACGCAGGGGTTTACTGCTTCAACGAAGAGATATTTGAGTTCATCGAGGCTACGCCGATCTCAAGAAGGGGTGAGTATGAGATAACCGACTCGATACAGATGGCACTTGATAGCGGGATTGAGTTTAAAGCCATGAATATAGGAAGATGGATAGATATGGGCTATCCCTGGGATCTGCTTGATGCAAACAAGGCATTACTGAACGATCTACTTGCAGGCTCTGATATACAGGGTGAGATTGAGGAAGGGGCTGTTATACAGGGTGAAATCTTTCTTTCTGAAAATAGCATCATAAGATCTGGCTCATATATCGTGGGGCCTGTTATGATTGGGAGGAACTGTGATATCGGACCAAACTGCTACATACGCCCTCACACTTCAATAGGTGATGACTGCCATATCGGTGCAGGGGTTGAGATAAAGAACTCGATTATAATGTCAGGGACGAAGGTGCCGCACCTGAGCTATGTGGGAGATTCGATCATCGGTGAGAACTGCAATCTTGGGGCCGGGACAAAGATCGCAAACCTCAGGCATGATGGAGGTGATGTCCATGCAACCGTCGGGGATAGGATCATATCAACCAGAAGGAGGAAGTTTGGTGCGGTAATCGGGGATAATACAAAGACCGGCATAAACGTCACGATCAATACAGGTACAATGATCGGAAACTATGTTCTCATAGCCCCTGGCGCAGTGGTGGAGGGTACCATCCAGCCTTTTACGAAGGTGTTTTAGATGATCAGAGAGGCGGTTATACTTGCAGCAGGAGAAGGTCAACGGCTACGGCCCTTCACGGAAACAAAGCCCAAGGTCATGATAAAGGTGGCAAACATACCGATCCTGGAGTATGCAGTGAACGCATTGAAGGGTGTGGGCATCCGTGATATTGTCATCGTTGTTGGCTATAAAAAGGAGAGGATAATCGATCACTTCGGCGATGGTTCAGAATCTGGCGTTAATATACGATATGCGGAACAGAAACAGCAGATTGGAACAGCCCATGCTTTGAAACAGGCAGAAAGTATGGTCGACGATACGTTTATCGTTCTACCAGGTGATAACATCATCGATTTCAGGGCGCTTGAATCGATCGAAGAACCCTGGACGCTACTATATCAAAGGGTGAAGGAGGTCTCAAAGTATGGTGCGGTCATTCTGGAGGCTGGGAAGGTTGTAGCAATCGTAGAAAAGCCACTTGATGCAAGGAGTCATCTTGCAAATACAGGGATCTATGCACTCACAACCGAGATCTTTGATGAAATCGGGAATGAGACAAGTCTCGTTGCGGTTTTGAATTCGTATGCTAAAACGCATGAGATCAGGGCGGTGGAGAACAGGGGCGTCTGGATGGATGTCGTCTATCCATGGGATGTTTTAAAGGTGAACGAGCACGCCATGTTCTTTTCTGGAAAGAGTATCGCTGGATGGATCGAGGATAATACATCGATCATCGGTAATGTGAGGATCGGCAGAAACACGCTCATAAAGGGCAATACGTACATCAAAGGACCGGTTATAATCGGAGAGGGGTGCGAGATAGGTCCCAATGCGGTGATAATGCCATCCACATCGATAGGCGATAATGTGAAGCTCGGTGCACACACGTACATCTCAAATGCGGTGGTAGATGGAGGTGTCATCATCGCTGCTGGAACTTACCTCGAGAATTCTGTTGTTAGTAGCGGCTGTGTAATTGGGGCGAGGGTTACAGCACCAAGCGGAGCGGCTGAACTCAAGGTGGCGGATGAATGGCATAACCTTGAGACCGGGGTCTTTATTGGAGAGGGGTGTTCAATCGGTGCGAATGTGCTTGCAGAACCAGGGACCATAATCGGCAGCAACTCGACAATTGCACCAATGAACACGATCAGAGGAGTGATCCCCTCAAACTCAAGGGTGTTGTAGTATGTGTGGTATCATCGGGTATCTTGGTTACAGGCGCGCGGATGAGGTGATTACCCGAGGGTTGAAACGGATGGAGTACAGGGGTTATGATTCATGGGGGATTGCTGTAAACAATGGAGGTGTGCTTAACGTCCACAAATGCACCGGAAGCATCGGTGATACAGGGATGCTCGATCTTGGTGATAGTACCATCGGTATAGGACATACCAGATGGGCAACCCATGGAAAGCCCTCTGATACAAACGCACACCCGCATCTTGATTGCAAGCGTGAGATAGCAGTGGTACACAATGGCATCATCGAGAACTTTCTTCTTTTGAGAGAAGAGCTCAGTGAAGAGGGTCACATATTCGCCTCTGAAACCGATACAGAGGTGATTGCACACTTAATCGAGAAGAATTTTGATGGGAATCTTGAAAACGCACTTCTGAGATCTCTAAAAGAACTTAAAGGATCATACGCAGTTGTTGCAACAGGCATCGGTGAACGGAAGCTTGTTGGGGCAAGGTACAAAAGCCCGCTCGTTCTCGGAATCGGTGATGGTGAGTACTTTCTCGCCTCTGATGTTACAGCAGTTCTTGAATATACCAGCAGGGTTGCGTACTTGGAAGATGGCGATCTCGTTACAATCACAGATAGCGGCTATGAGATCACAAACGATGGAGTGAGTGTTGAGCGGAAGATCGAACTTGTCCCATGGGATCTTGATGCTGCAGAGAAGGGGGGCTATGAGCACTTCATGCTCAAGGAGATCCATGAGATACCACGTGTAGTTGAAGATATGCTCCTTGAGTACGTATCAGATACCATCCACCTTGATGTGAGCTTTGCAGCCGGTATATCTGAGATCATCTTTCTTGCATGCGGGACATCCTATCATGCAGCTTTGATTGGAAAGTACCTGATCGAGGAAGAGGCCAACATCCCTGTCAGGGTTGAGTATGCATCAGAGTTCAACTATCATCGCACACCCATGGAAAGAACGCTCGTCATCGGGATAACCCAATCTGGCGAGACTGCGGATACGCTCGAGGCTTTAAGAGGTGCCAGGAGCTTTGGTGCGAGGGTACTTGTGATAACAAATGTGCTTGGAAGTAGCGCCACAAGGATCGCAGACGAGGTGATTTTTACCCGTGCAGGACCTGAAATCGGTGTTGCTGCAACAAAGACCTTCATCGCCCAGCTCATCGTGATATATCTTCTGGCTTCAAGGCTTTCCATGCCAGCTCCTGATGAGATGGAGAAGTTTATTACCGAATTCAGGATGCTACCTGAGAAAGTGCAGCGGATCCTCGATGATTCAGAGAAGATACAGCGTGTGGGAAACATCCTTGCAGGATATGATAACATGATCTACATCGGCAGGGGCACAGGATTTCCAACCGCTCTGGAGGGCGCGCTAAAGATGAAAGAGATCTCATATATCCATGCTGAAGGATATCCTGCAGGTGAACTGAAGCACGGCCCGTTTGCTTTACTTGGTGCAAAAACACCGGTCGTTGCCTGTGTTGTTAAAGATAAGACGTACGATATCATGCTCAACAATTTAAAAGAGGTCAAAGCAAGGGGTTCGCTGGTTGTTGCAATCGCAGATGAGGATGATGCCGAGGTGGAGAAGTATGTTGATCTCGTCGTAACAACACCGACGGTTGAAAGTATCTTCACTCCCCTCACGTACTCGGTTGCCATGCAGTTACTTGCTTACTACACGGCAGCGAGGATCGGATGTGCGATTGATAAGCCAAGAAATCTTGCAAAGAGTGTGACGGTTGAGTAGGATGGTAAAAACAAAGCCTTTTGACGAGAACGCATCTCGGTACGAAGATTGGTTTGAGAGGAACACATTTGCTTTTAAATCAGAACTTCAGGCAATAAGGGAGCAGATGCCAGAGAAGAGCAACAATGGTATTGAGATTGGTGTAGGAAGTGGTCGGTTTGCTGCGCCACTGGGCATAAAAATTGGAATCGATCCATCAAAAACGATGAGAGAGATCGCTCAAAAAAGAGGTATTGAGGTCATTGCTGGTATAGCTGAAAGTCTTCCTTTTGGCGATTCACAGCTCGACTTTGCGTTGATGATAACTACCCTCTGCTTTGTGGATGATATAGCGGCATCATTTCAGGAAGCATATCGGGTATTGAAACCTGGCGGGATTTTGATAATTGGATTTATCGAGAGGGAAAGTCCTATTGGAAGATTATATCAGCAGCATAAGAATGAGAGTCTCTTTTACCAGATAGCCACTTTCTATACGGTGGACGAGGTTGTCTCTAACTTAAAAAAGGTGGGGTTCAAGCACTTCAATTTCACCCAGACACTTTTCCATAATCTGGCTGAGATAAGAGATATTGAGCCGATAAGGGTGGGTTATGGCGAAGGATCATTCGTCGTTATCAGAGCAATAAAATGATAAAGAAGAGGTGAACAATGGATGAATGATGCCGAGATAAAATCACGGGAAAAAGCGATCTTTGAAGCAGGGATCAAGCTCGGAGCTTTATATCACCAGTTTACAGGTTCTCCTGTAAGTCCTGAGAGCGTAGATTCACTTGAGTATGCGATAGAGGAGAGCATCAAGAACCAACCGTATGTTGAGTCGATTTCGGTGAAGATTGATAGCGATCTCATCGAGGAGAACTTAAACCGTTTCGGTTACACGGAGCTTACAGGGCTTATGCTCGAGGTCGATCTCACGGTGAAAGTTGGAAATACCGCTGTTCATGCAGGGATCGAGGTGGTTGATGGTTATCCATTGATGGCTCTTTCTCGCATCGAATAAACCGCAGCAACGATCATCGGAAGCGCGATTGTTACATCTGAATAAACCGTAACCGTCTTTGCATCCTCTCTCATCTTCGCCCATGACTTCGCTTCCTCAAGCGTTGCACCAGATAAACCACCGGTCTCAACTCGATCCATCGTGATCTGAATCCCATAATCAAAACCTTCGGATGGTGAGATGAGCATCGACTGAAGGATGAAGTTCTTCGGGACACCACCACCAAGCATCACTGCACCGTGTGGACCCTCATCTGCTGTGAGTGCGACGATATTTCCTATATCTGCGATTTCATCGATTAAAATATCTCTATCCTGCGTGCATATCCATGAATGAAGTCCCAGCATCGAGTCAGAAAATGCAGGAGTGAATACGGGGACATCGCACTCATAAGCAGCCTTCAGGATTGAGTTGCTACCACCTGATATATACTCACCCATGATCTTTAGAAGCCTGGATACAGGATAGATACCATCATCGAGCGTATCAAAGAACGCATGCACAAACGTCTCAAACTCAACAAATGCCTGAGATCCTAAATAAACATCATAAATACGGGAAATTCCCGCCTCTTTAAGCTCCAGATCATCAGCAATAACAGATCCTTTCATGTGTCCCTCACAGAGTGCGTTTATGATGTCATGTACAAGATTTGCGCCTGTTGTAACAAGAACATCAACAAGCCCCTCTCTTATCATATCGGCGATCAGGACGCCGAGCCCTGCTGGAACAAGGGCACCAGCAATCCCTAAAAACTTACGAGCATCACATCTTATCATCTCATCAAAGATCGTAACCGCGTAAGCGAGCCTTCCAGCATTAAAAACACCTGCACCGCTAAACTCATGGACAATCTCATCGATCTGCATGCTTGATCGAATCTTCATCGGATCAACGATCTCCTCCCTCATTCAAGGAGTCTCCCGTGTTTGTCAATCTCCCCTTTCTTTATCCGTGTCGATGAGATGATACCACCATCTTCAGCCAGCACGTGATCGACTACGATAACTTCCATTGCTTTACATCCCCTATCTTTACGAAGCTCATTTATCTCATCTGCAACAACCACAGTCTCAGGTGAGACCACGATAGAGTCGATTTCCTCATCGAGTGTGATCCCAAATCTATCAAAAAGCTCTATGATACGAACATCGACTCCGTACTCTCGCTTCATGTATTGTTTGATATTTTCCGCCCGCACTGTATATGAGAGAACTGTTCTGTAGCGCTCACGTGCCATGTCATCTGACGTGAGTCCGATTACGATTTCATCCGCTTTGCTAAGTTCAACAACCTTTCTCAAGAGCGCCTTATGCCCATCGTGGAGCGGGTTAAACGTCCCGCCCAGTGCGACCTTCAAGTCCCACCCTCAATTAGATGATGCTATAATCTCACTCAAACGCTTTGCTGAAAGTTTTGCCTCTCTTCTCCACTGGATGCTGCCCTTATCATCGCTCTGTGCATCGAGCGCCTTACGAATTATCGGAAGTAACCTGTATTCCGCCTCGAGCTGATGAAAACCAGGTCTTGGACCCCCGCTTCGGGTAGCCCTGCAGACCCTTGGATCTCCGATCGGAAAACCCCGGACTTTCGTAAATATACCGTTTTCATCGAGCTTTCTTATAGCATCGATCGCCTCTCGTACCTCGTCCTTTGCACCTTCAATCAGCGCACCAAAACAGGTTTCTTTGATCGTAATATCAAGATCCAGTTCAGAGGCGAGTATTCTCACGCGCTCTGGCGTCACGGTGGAGTCTGGTGAGATCATAACAACTCGAGTCTCAATCTCTTTTTCCATATACTCACTCCTCATAGAGCCACGCTTCATCGATCCTTCTGTATGTGAGAAGCTCATCTCCATCGAAGTAAATATCGATCTCACGCGCTGCCGAGACAGGTGCATCAGATGCGTGAATCACATTTCTCCCGATCTGCATCCCGAGATCGCCTCTTATCGTCCCAGGTGTCGCCTCCTTTGGATCGGTCGCACCAACAATCGTTCGAACGACTGAAATCGCCTCATCTCCTTCCAGAACGCCGACAAGAACCGGACCCGATGTGATATATTGAACAAGTCCTTCATAGAACGGTTTTCCGAGATGTTCTTCATAATGTTTCCTGGCAGTCGCTTCATCGATCTCGATCAGTTTCATGCCGATGAACTTCAAGCCTTTACACTCAAATCGCGAGATAATCTCTCCAATCAGGCTTCTTTGAACTCCATCCGGCTTTATCATAATAAAGGTTTGCTCCAGTGCCACAAAATCACCTTTTCTTCTCCTGCCATGCCTCTGTCCACCTGACCCGTCGTGGAATACGCCCAAGTTTGATATTATTCCTGCATTTCGACGAGCAGAAGTTAATGACTGTGCCATCAACCTTCACAAAGATCGTGCCCTTTCCAAGCTCTATCTCTTTGCCACAGAACGAGCACTTCTTCATCTCCATCCTTCAATCCCCCTTAAAAATCTCATCGGGTCATCAGCTTCTTTGCTTCCCTTGCGGTCTCAAGAAGCTGCAGGATGTCGCCCTTTCTAACTGGACCAAGGCAGTTTCTGGTGATCACTCGTCCCTTATTATTCCCTTCAAGAACACGGCACTTTACCTGCGTTGCTTCACCGTGCATGCCAGTTCTTCCGATGATCTCCACGACCTCGGCTGGAATTCCATCTTCATCAGCCATCTTTGATCCCTAACCTTTAAGTTCGTTTACAGCATCGACGACTTCTTTGAGGAGCGCTTCCGCTTTCCCTGGATTCAAAACCGCGACCGCGGTTGTGCCAACATGGAGACCACAGGCAGATCCAAGCTCTTTCTTGTGTTTCACAGGTATGCAGGTGATATTCTTCTCATCACATAAGAGTGGGATGTGCGCGATGATCTCAACAGGATCTGCGTCCTCACTCACCATCACAAACTTGGCTGTAGATCGCTCAACAACCTTTGTCACTTCATTTGCACCTTTTTTGATCTTTCCTGTGTCTCTTGCAATCTCTATAAGCTCCATCGCTTTGTTCTCAAGTTCTACTGGTAAATCGATGTTAACAAGTGGCTTTGCCATTATTATTCCTCCCTCAGGATCCATTCACATTAACAGATCCGTCATCAATCATTGTACTCAAATCCACGCTTTACGTGGGCACACACCTTACATCACTCCAGTTTATATAGTTTATCGCAGGCCGTGTAAGATTGTGCTATCTGCAATAAAATCAAAAAAATAGAAGTGGTGGAGGAGATATTTTACATGTGCTTACCGCTCAAGAACCATCGACATTCCCTGTCCGCCGCCGATGCATAGGGTTGCAAGTCCACGATGATAATCTTTCCGCTCCATCTCATGGAGCATCGTTACAAGAAGTCGCGCCCCGGTGCAGCCGATCGGGTGCCCGAGTGATATTCCAGATCCATACGGATTGATCTTCTCAGATCCTGGATCTGTGTACTCGGCACTCTCGCCATATCTCGGCATTCCAAGCTCCCTCATGCACGCGATCGCCTGTGATGCAAACGCCTCGTTCAGCTCGATGACATCCATATCTTCGACTGTGAGATTTAGTTTCTTCATGAGTTTTCGGGTTGCAGGAATTGGCCCAAGCCCCATATATTTTGGATCAACCCCGCCTGCTGCATATCCCTTTATTGAGGCTCTAATCTTCAAGTCGTTCTCTTCTGCGAACTTTCTTGAGGTTAGAATGAGCGCGGCTGCCGCATCGTTTATACCAGAAGCATTCCCTGCCGTGACGGATCCATCCTTTATGAAAGCGGGTCGAAGTTTTGCCATCTTCTCAACGTTTGTATCCATGGGCCTTTCATCAGTATCAAAGACCTTCGGATCCCCTTTTCGCTGTGGGATGAGGACTGGTACGATCTCTTCTTTAAATATGCCATCCGCGATCGCCTGTCTCGCCCTTCGGTGGCTCTCTGCTCCAACCTCATCCTGCTCCCGCCTTGAAATATTGTACTCCTTTGCGATATTCTCCGCGGTGACGCCCATGTGGTAGTCGTAAAATATCTCATAAAGCCCATCATAGACCATCAGATCGAGCGCTTCACTTTTACCAGATATATCCATCCTGTATCCCCAGCGCGCCTTCGGGAGTGCATAAGGTGCATGGCTCATACACTCCATACCACCCGCGATGACGGATTCAGCATCCCCTGCCTTTATCGCCTGAGCACCAAGGGCTACGGCCTTCATACCTGAGGCACATATCTTATTGACCGTTATGACATTGACTTCCTGTGGCATTCCTGCCCTGATCGAAGCCTGTCTTGCGGTGTTCTGCCCCTGCCCCCCTTGCAGGACGTTTCCCATTATGACTTCATCGATCGTGATCGGCTTGAGACTATCGTCCCAATCCATGTACTTTGCTTCTATCTCGCTTCTCTCGATATCCTTTGTGATGCTCGGTCTAAACGACTTGATTTCATCTGATACAACAGGTTTAAGCCCAGCTTTCTCCATTACACCTTTGATAACAGTCTTTCCGAGGTCCATCACCTCAATGTCCCTCAAAGATCCCCCAAAAGACCCTATCGCTGTTCTAACTCCTTCAACAATCACAACTTCTTCCATGGTTCAGCCTTCCTAATATCGAAATTTAGTTGTCCTATCCTCAGGTGATAGCGGTAAAATACTTTTCGTTTTCCTACTACACACGTCTGCCGACTTTTAACAGATCCTCCACCTGTAATATTGAGTAGATCTTAACCCCCATCTCATCAAGTTTTTGCTGGTTCTCTGATGTCAATTCTCCACGATCGACCGCAACCAGGATCGCGACAGGTTCAAGACCCATCTCAATAAGCCCCTCAAAATTCTTGAGTTTGGTCCCCCCATCGGTTATGACATCATCGAGCATAAGCACCCGATCTCCCTTTTGCATATCTCCTACAAAAAATTTATCTGCTGTGTCACCATAGTCTTTTGCTTCTTTTCGGTCATATCCCCATCGTTTATCCGCTCCCTCTAACTCGTATAGCTTTGCTGAAATGAGGGCTGCTATCGGGATCCCTTTGTATGCAGGACCGTGGAGGTAGTCAAACTCCAGGCCCACATCATTGAGGATCTTTGAGGTGTATGCGCTTGCAGTTAGCGATGCTCCTTTTCCTGTATTCATCGCTGTTGCTATGTTGACAAAGTAGGGGGAAGTCTTACCACTCTTTAGCGTGAACCTGCCAAACTTGAGCGCTCCTCTTTCAAGGAGGTGGTTGAGAAAGGACTCTTCAAATGCTCTCATAATTTTTAGAGTCTTGGAAGAAGGGATAATAAATCGATCGGTCTTAACGCCTTAAATTCGGGCAAGGTTCAGGAACCCAGAAAGCGCGATTTTGGCATGCATGTGTTTAAATAGTTCAATTCTGGGCTTAAGCACGTTAGAAAGCAAATTCATGGACAAATACACATGGATATAATAAAAATGATGATCCATTCTCTATAATACAATCATACAATCAAGTAAAAACGATTGCAGAGGTGGTGAATATTCCCATCGAACATTGGAAAACGAGCCGGCAATCCTGAAATGGTTACTATCATAGTACAATGTGGTACAGAATTTATAAATATAACGCTGGTTATGTTGAATAGAAAGAGCAAAAAAGAGGTCAAAAGATATGCTTGGAAACACATTCGGAAGGATGTTCAGGGTTACAACATGCGGTGAATCCTATGGCAGAGCACTTTTTACCATCGTTGATGGTGTTCCACCAGGGCTTAAACTTACCAATGAAATGATTCAGGAGGAGCTTGATAAGCGACGTCCAGGTCAGAGTGAACTCGACTCGCCCCGTAAGGAGACAGATCAGGTCGAGATCGTTGCAGGCATGAATCAGGAAGGGTACACATCGGGTGCACCGGTGGGGCTTCTTGTTTACAACGTGGATACGCAGGATATTCACATCCAGCAGTACCGTGATTACAAGGATGAGATCCGCCCTGGACATGCAGAGTATACATTCTTTGTCAAGTACGGCGGGTATGCAGACTGGTGTGGTGCAGGGAGAGCAAGCGGCAGGGAGACGGTTGGAAGGGTCGCAGGTGGAGCCGTTGCAAAGCAGATCCTGCTTCAGGAAGGAATCGAGGTGATCGGTTATGTCAAGGAGAGCTACGGGATAAGGGCAAAAGAGATGACCTTCGAGGAGATCAAGGCAAACTACCGAAAGAACGAACTCAACTGCCCCGATTTTGAGGCAGCCGAACGTATGATCGAGAAGATTCTTGAGGTCAAAGATGAGGGTGATACATGTGGTGGGATCATCGAGGTCATTGCAAGGGGTGTGCCACCAGGACTTGGCGAACCTGTATTTGATAAGCTCAGAGCAACGATCGCACATGGGCTTATGTCAATCGGTGCGGTTACAGGCGTTGAGGTCGGTGCAGGCTTTGAAGCAGCACGGATGAAGGGATCTGAGTGTAACGATCTCCCATACATTGATGATGAAGGGAGGGTGAGGTTCAGAACGAACAACTCTGGCGGCTTCTCCGGCGGAATATCAAATGGAGAGGATATTGTTGTGAGGATTGCCGTGAAACCCACACCAACGATCTCACTTCCGCAGAAGACGGTAGATATCAGAAAGATGGAGGAGACGACCCTGGCACCGATAACAAGGCGAGATGCCACGATCTGTCCAAGAATCTACCCTGTAGCAGAGGCGATGGTCATGATCGCGATAACAGATGCACTGATGATGGCAAGAGGATATGAAGGATTGACCAGGGGAGATGAAATCTGGAAGAGACTCAGAGAATGAAGATTGAAGAGGGATCATGGGTACGCCTGGAACGTGGAGAAAAAATCTATGAAGGTACACTCCTGCCAGGTGCCACTGATCATCTTGTGATCAAGCTTTCAAATGGGTATAACATCGGTCTTAAGAAGGATCGGGTGAAGATACTCGAGTCGCGAGAGGTTGAAAAGGCTGAGAACGCGCAGCAATATGAGTATCATCGCGACTCATCGCTTCCGAATCTTGTTATCCTCTCAACAGGCGGTACGATCGCATGCAGAGTGGACTACAGAACCGGTGCGGTTACAAGCCAGTTTACTGCAGGTGAGATCCTTCAGGCGATTCCAGAGCTTGAAAAAATCGCAAATTTCGATGCAGAGGTTGTTTACAACATTCTGAGCGAGAATATGCAGGTTTCTTACTGGATTGAGCTTGCAAGACGGGTTTATGAGAAGATCAAAGATGGTGCAGAGGGAATTATCATAACGCATGGAACAGATACGCTTGGATTCACAGCCGCTGCGCTTGCATTCATGGTGCGAACTCCTGTTCCGATCGTACTCGTGGGTTCACAGCGCAGTGCAGACAGACCATCGAGCGATAATGTGATGAATGCGCTTGCCGCCGCGAAGGTTGCAACCTCAGATATTGCAGAGGTTGTCTGTGTGATGCACGGCTCAACCTCTGATGATTTTTGTTTGATCCACAGGGGCGTCAAGGTTCGAAAGATGCACACATCACGCAGGGATGCGTTCAGATCGATCAATGTAAATCCGATAGGAAAGGTGAGTTATCCAGACCTCAAAATTGAGATAGAAGAATCACATACAAAACGGGGAGAGGTGGCTTTAGCACTCTATGATGGTTTAGAAGAGCGAGTTGCACTTGTCAAGTTCTATCCTGGTGCAGACCCAGAAATCCTCGACTTTTACAGGGAACGAGGTTACAGAGGCGTTGTGATCGAAGGGACAGGGCTTGGTCATACATCGAGCACCTGGTTTGATGCGATAGGGCGCCTCATTGATGCTGGTGTTATCGTGGTTATGACCTCACAGTGTCTCTATGGCAGGGTATGTGACAGGGTCTATGATACGGGCCGCGACCTTCTCAAGCTTGGTGTAATTGAAGGAGAGGATATGCTTCCTGAAGTTGCACTTATAAAGCTTATGTGGCTTCTGAATCGAGAAAAAGACCCAGATAAGATTAAAGATATGATGAAAACCAATATAGTTGGTGAAATCACAGATTCAACAGATGTTATAGGTGGGTTTTGATGGGAAATAAACTACTAAAGGGTAAATCAGATATCGGTTCGATTAAGTTCAATATATCGGAAGATAAGCTTGAAGGGATCTATTCAAATGTTGCAAGGATCTCAAACAGCCTCCATGACTTTACGATCGATTTCGGAGTCTTTATTCCTGAGAAGGAGACTTTCGAGGTACTCACAAGGATAAAACTCAGCCCGAATCATGCAAAGGTCTTCTTGCAGGCATTCAAAGAGAATGTTGCGAACTATGAGCGGAAGTTCGGTACCATAAATGTGCCTGGCGTGGGACAGAAAGATGCAGAGGACGGGGGGGCAGAAAAGAAGGAGGATCTGACCTATATAGGCTGAAAAGCAGATGAAATTTCCAAGAATCATATTTGCAGGATCGGGTAGCGGCGTCGGGAAGACCACAATCACAACAGGCGTGATGTCAGCCCTGACAGGGCGTGGTTTTGATGTCCAGGGTTACAAGGTCGGACCTGATTATATCGATCCCGGATACCACCGCAAGGCAACAGGGCATTCATCTCGAAATATTGACAGTGTGCTGATGACACCAGCGACAATAAAAGAGATCTTCTTTCGAAACAGCACCAGCAAGGATTTATCGATCATCGAAGGTGTAAGAGGATTATTTGAGGGAATCTCGATACATCAGGAAGAGGGGAGCACAGCGCATATTGCAAAGATCCTGAAAGCCCCCGTGATCCTGATCGTGAATGCAAAGAGTATTACAAAGAGCGCCGCAGCGATCGTTCACGGGTTTAAATCCTTTGATCGTGAGGTTATGATAAAAGGTGTCATCCTGAACAATATCGCCGGCGAGGAGCACAGAAAGAAGGTGGTTACCGCGGTCGAGGATCTTGCAGGGGTCAGTGTGATTGGTGCAATCCCCAGATCCGAAGAGATGGAGATCTGTGACAGACATCTTGGACTTATTCCGATCTTAGAGTCAGGAATTGAGCTTGAGGGGATTCGCTCTGTTATCGAGACGTACGTAGATCTTGACAGAATCCTTGAGATCGCAGAGAGTGCTCCAGAAATAGAGACGGAAGCCCCTGTGGTTTTTTTAAGGCAAGAGGGCATTGGTGATGGTATCTTCAGGGTGGGGGTTGCATACGACGATGCCTTCAACTTCTATTACGAGGATTCGCTCGACCTTCTGCGCATAAACGGCTGTGAACCTGTATTTTTCAGCCCACTGAGTGACAAAAGACTTCCCCAACTTGATGGGCTTTATATTGGAGGGGGCTACCCCGAGGTATTCGCAAAAGAGCTTTCAAGAAATGAGAGTATGCTTAAAGACCTGCAGAGAGTGCTTGATGATGGAATCCCGACAATTGCAGAGTGTGGTGGTTTAATTTATCTCGGAAAAAAACTCGCTGGATCGAGAGGGGTTGGTTTCCTGCCGATTGAATCGGGTATGAATGGAAGGCACGTCAAGTTCACGGTTGCAGAGACGATAAACGACTCAGTATTATTTGCAAAAGGAAAGCGTGTGCTGGGTCATGAGTTTCACTATACAGCAGTCCATGATCCGCCGGAAGATTTGCGGTTTGCATACAGGATGCTACGGGGAAATGGGATCGATGGTAAACATGACGGGATCATCCAGGGCGGAACACTTGCTTCGTACATGCATCTCCACTTTGCATCAGATCCTGAGCCTGTTGTAAGATTTAGAGAAGCGATGGAAGCGTTCAGGAGAGGCTGAAACTACGCTCAGGGTGCGATGAATTCAAGTTAACTTTATTTTTTTAAAGATAATAGTAAAGTTTATATATGATAAGTACATCACACTTACTCGAATTAAACAGAGTTAAAACATAAAAATTTGTTAACTGAACAAGCGAGGTGGCATAGATGGTAAGGAGTGAATTGAAATTTTACCGTATAGGGGATCTTTTACCATTTATCACTTCACCCAAAATAGGTATCCGCAGTCATAAAAAGCAGGTCTTCCTCTTGCTTCGATGTGCACGCCTTCAATCAAAGCCCGTCTGCGGATACCACCTTCTATAGAGTAAGGAGATGAATAAATGAAAAGGGATGGAAAATTTTACGGTACACAGATCATGATAATTGCAATCTGTGTTATGATGGTATTGACGGTTGTTACGGTCACGGCGTCTGAATGGCCCCAGTTCCAGAAGGATGAGGTGAATACGGGCGTTTGCAATGATAAGATTCTTGGAAGAAGCGTTAGCTGGAACGTGATGACGCATACGAACCAGTGGATGGCTGCAGGGATAAACGTTGTCCCGATCGTTGCAAAGGATGTACCTGATCATGGAGACGTGGTCTTTGTCCTTGACTGCACAGGGAACGTCTCTGGATACAATGTGACGACAGGTGATCCGATATGGAGTCCACAGTTCACGATGTGCAATGCAGCGGAAGGCTCGTTCGAACTCTCAACCCCGGCATACCATGATGGAATCCTCTACGTTGCAACGAGCAAAGGAAATCTGAGCGTGGGAGAGGGCAGAATCACAGCGATCTATGCAAGGAATGGAACGATACGCGAGTACGCATCGGTCGGTTCGAGCGGTTATCAACTGAACACCCCCATCACATACTACGACGGCAAGATATACGTTGGCAACTGGAAAGGAACAAGCAGTTCAAGTACGGGCTATGGCACCTACTACTGCCTCAACGCAAGCAACGTGAGCGATTTGATCTGGGAGAGGACAGCACCATA
Source organism: Candidatus Syntropharchaeum sp. (assembly GCA_026134025.1). Classification (GTDB taxonomy): domain Archaea; phylum Halobacteriota; class Syntropharchaeia; order Syntropharchaeales; family Syntropharchaeaceae; genus Syntropharchaeum. The sequence goes on along the minus strand of JAOQII010000016.1, from coordinate 283 downwards.
CATCACTGGCTACAACGGGGCTGGTGCAGCAATCATCGGGGATTACATCGTCTATGGCGATGATAAAGCCAACGTCACATGCCTCAACAAGGACGACGGGACGTTCATAAGCTACTTCAACGTCTCAGAGGAGTTCGGTATCACACCGGTTGAAGAGATCAGGTCATCGATCATGTACAACGATGATACAGGCCGGATATACTTCACAGCCAAGAACAGCACAAGCGAACACGGTGGATACGGTGACGGACACCTGTATGCAGTCGAGTTTGACAAGACAGAC
>JAOQII010000015.1 GCA_026134025.1 Candidatus Syntropharchaeum sp. | reverse complement strand
GGGTTTGCGATACTTCTATTCATATCGTCTATGTTATCTATTGCACAGTTATCCCTTCAAGGTGTTAAATCCATTCCCGCTGTATCAATCACATCGATAGTAGTGTTATTTGCGGGTTTCTTTATTGGCATAGCTATATTTGCTGGCTATATAGAGTTTACTCACGAAAGAAGAGCAGGAACTATTGTATTCTTTGGAAAAACAAGGTATTAATAAAAACCAAAATGTTAGGGCAGGTTGGATTTTTCACTGGAAAAAGTGTTAGGTGGTTCCGACGGATAGAGAAGAACGCTATAGAGAAGTTGAGAAACGGGAGAGATTAGTACAAACATTTATCATCATAAGCGGTTTCTTTGTAACATTTACAAGAGAGGAGTTTCATCTTTTGATTCTCCTACTCTTTTCAATATATTTAATAACCGCGATTTTCTATTATATTTTTCTTTCAAGAACTACACTTTATCTATTAATCGACTTTTTAGCTTTCCTTTCTTCTTATCACCATAGTCTGTTAATATTAGCTTTTATTGAACAGTTAACCGCTGGTTTCAATAGTCAATTTGATTTTTTGTTTTTATTTATCGCATTTACAGTGATATTCACATTTTCACTCCTTTCGCCTGAAACCAGTGAAAAGATTGTCAATTGGTTTGATGAATTTTCAAAAAAGCAAGAGGAAAAACATCCAATATTGTCGAAGATAGTTATAATCACTATTATACTTATACTTGTAATAGTACTGCCGTATCTCTATTTAACAAAGCTGTAAAAGAATTCTAATTGTTCCTGAACCCCCTCCCGGTTTATTCCATCCGTCTCATAACCCCTCAATACCTCAACACCGCCCCAACCCCACCAAGTCCCTTCAACTGCTTGCCAGGCTCAAATTCGCTGCTGAATATGACAACTCTCCCCCCTGCATCCTCCACCAGCTTGATCAACTCCTCAAGCTTTCTCTCTCCTTCCATCCTGCTCTCCCTCAGAACCTCATCGAGTAGCAGCAGTATCTTAACGGCCCCCATCACCGCTTTGTCCCACACCTCATCAAAGCCATAGGCAGCCTTCCCTTCAAGTGCGATCTCTCTCAAAAGCACCTCAATGAGCTCAGCCTCCTCTGCGATCCTGAAAGAAGACGCGATCTCAAGAACCCCGCTTTTTCCTTTTCTCAGGACTTCCTGATATCCTGATGGTCCTGTGGACTGTGTATCGACGACGATGAGTTTGGATGAGATCTCCTGGCTCTGCTCCCTGAGGCGTGATACAAACTCATTCTTCACAAAACCAGGACCTGCAACAACGATAAGATCCGCTTCAATGGGGATCCGTTTAAGGTGATCTATAACGATGGAAAAGAAATCCTTATCTGTGCCACCTCTTTTCCCCCTCGATCCACTGCACGTGAATAGTTCTTCAACCCCAAACTCCCGCAGTCTCCCACACGCAGCATACCCCTCTTCAATTGTTAGAACCAGCACACTCGTTCCTGAACCCCGCTCAACCGCACTCTCCAACCGCTCGAGCTGATCCCCATGCCATGATTTGGATACTGTAAGCTCACTTCCAGGCTCGATGTTGAGCGTGTGATACGAGCCGGTATCCATTCCTTCCTCAATTATACCATGGATCCTCAATCGATTGGAAAACCTGTGAAATTCAACCTCCTCGACCCTGATCGCGAGATAGACCGGTTTTTTCTCGCGCTTCTCGGATCGTAGCTTATCACTTGCTTCTTCCACACGTCTGTATGTCAGAGCATGAATGACGTCCCCAGGTTCAACGATGTACTTCAGATGCCATAGATCATCGAGTGATTCCACCAGGAGTTTTACACTCCCTTCCCGACGTTTCAGCTTCTTTGCGAGTATCTGCACTCAGTCCACCGCTTAAAACTTAAAGGATGAAGCCTAAAAGGTTTATCATGCGAATTCTTGCAGTTGACATCGGTATGGGAACACAGGACATCATGATTGTGGATGAGGCTACATCACCACTTGAAGGTTCATACAAGCTCGTTCTCCCCTCACCAACCCGTTATTTTGCGCAAAAGATCCGATCCACAACGGGAGATCTTCTGATATACGGTGATACGATGGGTGGAGGACCTATAAATCGCGCAATCCTTGATCACCTCAAAGAACACAGGGTTTACATGACACCATCTGCTGCAAGAACGATAAGGGACGATCTTGAGCAGGTCAGGGAGCTCGGGATCACACTGATATCGGATGATGAGCTTGAGAAAGTAGATTGTGAAAAGCTCAGGATAACAGATCTTGACCTTGAACTGCTCAGATCACGGCTTGAGGCATTTGGGATCGATACGTCCTTTGATGTAATCGCTGTCGCAGTTCAGGATCATGGGGTTGCACCCCGGGGCGTGAGTGATCGTGAAAATCGATTTATCATCTTCAAGAAGCTTCTTTTATCGTCAAGGCGGATCGAGGAATTTTCCCATTTAAATAAAATAAGGGGAGAATTCAGCAGGATGAAATCGATCTTGAAGCGACTCAGATCAAGCTTCACCGGGGATATTCTCATTATGGATACAGGTGTCGCAGCAGCTCTCGGAAGCCTCATGGATGAGAAGATGAGTGGGATTCAGCGATCTGTTGCTGTTAATATCGGAAATGGACATACACTTGCTGTATCGATCGAGGATCGTGAGATATGCGGCTTTTTTGAGCATCATACACGGATGATAGATCGAGATAAATTACTGCATTTCCTTGATCGACTCAAAAAGGGCGTTATAACCTTTGATGAGGTATTTGATGATGGGGGACACGGTGCCCTTGTATTTGAGCCGATCGAACCTGATGTTATTACAATCACAGGACCAAAGAAGTCGTTTATGAAGGGGGCAGAGGTTCATGTTGCACCTGCGGGTGATATGATGATGGCAGGTCCTGTGGGGCTTGTAGAGGCTGTAAAGTACAGGCTGGGATGAAAATGGAGCTTGAGCGTCAGATGATGAGGGCAATCGATGATGGTGCTGACTACCTGGATATAAGGTACGAGAAGGAACAGAGTACGGTTATTGAGATCAGAGATGATGTATTACGGGAAGCAAAGGTTGGATTCGAGCTTGGTGCTGGTATCAGGGTACTCCTCGATGGGTCGTGGGGGTTTTATGCAACAAGCGATCCTTCAAGACTTGAAGATGGGATTACAAAAGCTTTAAAGCTTGCAAAGGCACATAAAGCGGATAAAAATATCAAACTCGCACCCTCTGACTCAACGAATGAGGAATTTAAGCTCAAGGTGAGAGAACCTCCTGAGGATGTGGGAATTGATCGGAAGATCTCGCTCGTCAGAGAAGCCTATAAGAGGCTTGTGGACGTCGATGAGCGGATCAAGAGCGCTTCTGTCTATTACACCGATAGTATAATCGAGAAGTTGTTTCTAAACTCAGAAGGATCTGAGATCAGGTTGCATCTCCCCTACATCTCGATCGGGTTCAGGGCGGTTGCATCAGAGGGCGGCGAACTTCAGGAAGCCCATGATCGAGTCGGCGCATTCACGGGTTTTGAACTGACAAAAGAGAATGATCCTGGAGAGATCGCGGCGAGTGTATCAAAGCGTGCACTGAGGCTGCTTGATGCAAAAAATCCACCCGCAGGAAAATTTCCGGTGGTGATGGATGGCAAGCTTCTCGGCGTTTTTGCTCACGAGGCGCTCGGACATGCAGCAGAGGCGGATCTCGTTGTATCGGGTGAGTCGATTCTTGCAGATAAGATCGGAAGCAGGATTGCATCCGAGATCATAACGATCGCCGATGATCCCTCAATCCCACAGACACATGGCTACTATCCCTTCGATGATGAGGGAGTGAGATCCAGACGGACGCTGATCATAGAGAACGGAACCCTCAGGTCGTATCTCCATACAAGATCAAGTGCAGGAGAACTCGGAATGGAGGTTACCGCAAATGCGCGGGCAGAGGATAACTCACACATACCGATCGCAAGGATGAGCAATATTATAATCGAAAGAGGAGACCAGAGCTTTGATGAGATTATCGAGGATATAAAGATGGGGATATATGCGAAGGGGATGCGCGGTGGTCAGGTTGATACGGTCGGTGGTAACTTCCAGTTCACAGCAGAAGAAGCTTTCATGATCGAGAATGGTGAGGTTAAAGGCTCGATAAGAAACCTCTCTCTTGCAGGGAGGACGTTGGAGGTGCTTGAAAAGATCGATGCACTCGGCAAAGATGTAACCGGATCGATCGGATTCTGTGGAAAAAACGGTCAGACGGTTCCTGTATCAGAATCAGGACCTGATGCGAGGATTTCTGAGATTCTGGTGGGTGGTAATGATGCTTGATATCATGAAAAAAGGGCTTGAAGCTGCGCTCAGGATTGCTTCGGAAGCCGAAGTTTACGCTTCTTTCTCGAATTTCGCTTCTGTTGAGATCGAAAAAGATAAGATACACAGGCTTGAGGCTGGAAGTGGTGGTGGGATCGGCATAAGGGCGGTAGTCGAGGGGAAGGTTGGGTTCGCTTACATGAGCGATCCTGCAAAGGTTGAGGACTGTGCCAGAGAAGCTGTTAAGCTTGCAAGGGTTGCTGGGTCTGATTTTCGGGGGTTTTCAGAGAAACAGGGAGCTTACCACTCGGTTAAAGGCATATTTGATCCGCTTATCGCTGATCTTGAAGTCAATGAGAGAATAGCGTATGCTGAGATGATGATAGATGCTGCAAAGGAAGTGGATGATGCGATCAAGGTTACAGGCGGGGAGATTGGCACATCTTCAGGCTCAAGATGGATCATGAACTCAAACGGGGTTGAGATAAGCGAAGATTCAACATCAATCGGGGCATCAGTTAGCGTTGCACTGGGCGAGATTTCTGCATGGGACTGGCAGGAGTCGAAACTTCTCTCCAATATTGATCTTGAATCGCTTGCAAAAGAGACGGCAACACTTGCTGTAAACTCGCAGAAACCTGTAAAGATTGAGGGTGGGATAAAATCTGTGATCCTTTCCCCCCGTGCAGTCTCAAGCCTCTTCTCTGCTACAGCAATAAATCACCTTCTTGGAGATAGTATTCAGGAGAAGCGGTCTCCCTATATGGAACGAGTCGATGAGGCTGTAGCATCCGATTCAGTTACAATAATAGATGATGGAAGGTATTATAACGGAACAGGGAGCCGTATCTTTGATGGAGAGGGCACTCCTTCATGCAGAACAGTGGTCATCGAAGATGGTATCCTCAGAGGATTTCTCTATGATATTTACACCGCAAGAAAGGAAGGAGTTGATAGTACAGGTAACGCATCGCGTTCATTTGATTCAACCCCAAAGACCGCCCCCTCAAACTTTGTTATAAAACCTGGAAATAGAGAGGAAGATGAGCTTATCGCCGAAGTTAGGGATGGAATCTTTGTAACAGACCTGATCGGGGCACACACTGCATCCAGGACATCTGGTGAGTTCTCGCTGCTCGTTCACAATGGTTTCAGGATCGAGAAGGGGGAACTTGGTGATCCGCTGGGGCAGGTGATGATCTCGGGATCGAGCGTGGAACTTCTGGAAAATGTTATTCTTACAGGTAGTGATACGAGCCAGCGTGGTAATATCGTATCGCCATCGATTCTCGTGGGTGAGGTGCAGGTTAGTCAATGAACTCAAATCTCGGAGCTTCCTTCAACTGCAGGTCAAACTCGGCAAAGATCGCTTTTAGAAGTCCGCAGGGTACAGGACAATCGACATGTGGAAGGTAAATATCCGCATTTTTATAAAAAATATTTTCCATAAACCCAACCGCTGGCTTGCCCCGTTCTGGAAAGAGATCAAAAAAACTCAAACTCGGGATAGAGTTGCCATAATCCTGGCAGTGCTTACATTCAGAACTGACATTGATCGTTACATCCCATCCATCCCGAAGGATGGTTACCTCGGTTCTGAACTTGCAGGCACCACCATAGATTACAACTTTTGTCATTAATTCAATGCTACCGTTGTGCCATGGCACATACTGCATTCAGTGGTATCCCTGATCTCACCCTGGTGACATCTACCACAGAGATCATGCCCTGTTGGCATCGGCTCATACCCATGTGCAACTCGCCCATGGCAGGTCTCACAGTCAAGCACCTCTGTATGGATCACATGGTCAAATCCCACATCAGACATCTGTCGGTTGCCCTTTAAAGGTGTGATATGGCACCGCTCACAGAACTCGTTCGTGATATGTGCATGTACCGGTGTCTCGTAGTCCTTTGTTACGTACTTGACGAAGGTCACCGGATCTTCGAACATCTTCATCTTAATTTTATCAATGAAACATTCCTCTCCATGACAGTCCACGCAGTGCTCACTCCCATGCGGTCCCTGCTGGAGTGCCAGATCATAGCCACCCATAACCTCGTGACAAAGGGCGGTACAGAATGTATCGCTCTCTGTGAATTCCCATCCAAAGATGCCGCCTCCAACCAGGATTGCCCCAATGATAACGCCGATAACGATGCCTTTGATAAGCTCTTTCCGCTCTTCCCACACTCTTTTTATCAGACTCATGTTTTCACTCACGTTCCGATAGAGTTATAAAGATTACGATTTTTACCCACCCCTATAGCGAGATGTAAAGAGATGAGCATTAGAAGTCCAGATCTGGTCCTGCTACACGCACCAGCGGTCTATGATTTTAGAAAGTATCCTCTGATGTTTGGTCCTATCGCAGATGGCGTTCCCTCATCCCCACTATTTGAGATGTATCCGATCGGTTTTTTCTCGATATTAGAGCATCTTGAACGAGGTGGGATAAAGGTGCGGATCATCAATTTAGCAGCCAGAATGCTATCAGATGAGGGTTTTAATCCTGAAAAGCTGATACGAAAACTTAAACCACGAGCGTTCGGGATCGATCTCCACTGGCTGGCACATGCACAGGGGAGTGTCGAGGTTGCGAAGATATGCAAGAAGTATCACCCTGATACACCCGTGATATTCGGTGGGCTCTCTGCAACATACTTCCATGAGGAACTGATTCGCTATCCAGAGGTTGATTTTATCATAAGAGGAGATACCACTGAAGAACCGTTTTTAGAGCTTATGAAGGTGATTGGTGCAAAATCTCACGCGTCTTTGGGCGATATACCAAATCTTGTCTGGAAAGAAGATGGGGACAATGCCGGTGTTCGAATAAATCCATTCACACACGTCCCGTCCAATCTCAACAACTTTGTGAACAACTATATCTATGCCTTCAAGACAGCCCTGAGATATGCGGATATACGAAGTTTAAGCCCATGGAAGAGTGGATCATCTCACTGGATGGATTATCCGATCACGCCGATTATAACCTGTCGTGGCTGCACACATAACTGCACCTTCTGCGGTGGCTCAAAGAGTGCACTTTCAGAGTATTGCAACCGCAAGGAAGCTTCTTTCCGTGATCCAGAGTTAATCGCACGGGATATTCTGAAAGTTACCAGATACACAAGAGCGCCGATATTCATCATCGGTGATCTGCGCCAGGGTGGCGAAGATTATGCCTGCACGATCCTCGATGGCTTGAGAGAAGAAACTTTTGAGAACCATCTCGTCTTTGAGCTTTTCACAACCGCCCCAAAGGAGTATTTTGAGGCTGTGGCTGCATCTGTCAAGAACTTCAACTTTGAGATATCGCCTGATACCCATGATGAGAAGATCCGTTTAAGAGAGGGGAAACGGTATACAAATGCTGAGATTGAGGCAAATATCGAGTGGGCGCTCGATAATGGATGCAACAGGTTTGACCTCTTCTTCATGATCGGGCTTCCGCTTCAGACCTGCGCGTCTGCGATGGAGACGGTCGAGTGGTGTGGAGATTTAATGAATAAATTTGGGGCAAAAGTGACCCCTTTCATCCTCTCATACTCCCCTTTTCTTGACCCTGGATGTATCGCGTATGAGAGGGCTGAGAAGTTCGGATATAAGATCCGCTTCAAGACGCTCGATGAGTACAGGAAGGCGATGCTTGCACCAAGCTGGAAATACGCTTTGAATTATGAGACCGAATGGATGGGACGGGATGAGATCGTTGATTGCACGTACAGAGCAGGACTCAAGCTGAACCAGCTGAAGGCAGCGTATGGTGTTATAGATCAGAAAACATTCAAAGCGACGGAGGAGCGGATAAAACTCGCGATTGAGCTTACAGAAACGATTGATAAAATAATGGAACTGGAGGATCCGAGGATCCAGCATGAGCGGTTGATGGAACTTAAACCACGGCTCGACTCGATGCTTGAATATGTGATCAATGAGAAAGTTCACATGGAATGGCCGGCTTCAAAGAAGAATCTGAGGTTCTTTAATCTATTCAGAGCAGCGATTGGTCTGTACTTCAGGGGTTAGTTTTATCATTGATTCAATACCAAAGATCGTGTAGGCGAAGCAATGAGTTACCGTGTGGCACTTGCACAGATCGATCCAACTGTGGGCGACATATCCGGGAATACCGAGAAGATCATGAGATATATCAATGAGGCAACCGAACGTCACGCAGATCTTGTCGTTTTTCCTGAACTTGCAATAACAGGCTATCCACCCAAAGATCTTCTTCTAAAGCCCTCTTTCATCAGGGATAACAGGAACGCCCTCTCCAGGATCATCGCCGAGAGTGGGCGTATCGCGGTTGTTGTAGGTTTCGTGGATGAGGTGGAGGGTAAGCTATTCAACGCAGCAGCACTTCTCAAGGATGGAGAACTCAAGGGGATACAGTATAAGATGCATCTCCCAAATTATGATGTATTCGATGAGAAGCGGTATTTTGAGCCGGCAACTGGCAGTCAGATCTTCAATCTCGGTGGTATCAGGCTTGGATTGAATATCTGTGAGGATATATGGGTTGATCATGGTCCTTATGAGGTTCAGGCACTGATGGGGGCAGAGCTTATCGTCAACATCTCAGCATCCCCATTTTATGCAGGAAAGAGGAAGGAGCGTATCGAGCGCATCGCAAGAAGGGCACGGGAGAACGGGGTATGGGTTCTCTATCTCAATCTCGTTGGGGGTCAGGACGATCTTGTCTTTGATGGTAGAAGCTATCTCTTCAATCGAGAAGGTGAACTCATCGCTGAATGCAGGTCTTTCGAAGAGGATCTCATGGTCGTGGATCTTGATGCTGAGAGTATCACACCTAAAGCAGAGGATGCGATCTCTGAGATTCACGGTGCGCTTCTTTTAGGGATCAGGGATTATGTGAGAAAGAACGGATTTAGTAAGGTTATAATTGGATTGAGTGGTGGGATCGACTCTGCTGTTACAGCCGCACTGGCCAGGGAGGCGCTTGGTGCAGCAAATGTCGTTGGTGTCGCGATGCCAAGCAGGATCACATCCAGAGCGTCGATCGATGATGCCCGGAATTTAGCCCATAACCTCGATATAACTTTCAAGGTCATACCAATTGCTGAGATCGTGGATGCATATTCTGCGACCCTCTCAGCAGAGTTTGAGGGCAGCGAGATGGATGTTACAGAGGAGAACATACAGGCGAGGGTTCGTGGAAATATCTTGATGGCACTCTCGAACAAGTTTGGGTACCTCGTCCTCTCCACAGGTAACAAATCCGAGCTTGCTGTTGGATATTGTACGTTGTATGGGGATATGGCAGGCGGGCTTGCTGTGATATCAGACGTACCGAAGATGGTTGTGTATGAACTTGCAAGGTACATAAATCAGATAAACAATAGGGAGGTTATACCAGCAAATATCATCACAAAAGAACCTTCTGCTGAGCTAAGCGTTGGTCAGCGAGATAGTGATTCGCTCCCACCCTATGAGGTGCTTGATCAGATACTGGAGGCGTATATCGAGCGGCACAGGAGTAAAGAAGAGATCGTTGCAGCGGGGTTCGATGAAGAGATCGTCGCTGATGTGATCTGGAAGGTGGATCACAACGAGTACAAGCGCCAGCAGGCAGCTCCTGGAATCAAGATCACAACACGTGCGTTTGGGTCAGGCAGGAGAATGCCGATAACAAACAGGTATAGAGGGTGATAAGCTTGACGATGGATGATGAAGAAATTATTGTAGCAGCAATCCAGATGCGGGTTGGGAGGAGTTTTGAAGAGAACCTTGAAGAGGTGGAGCGAATGGTTGGTGTGGCAGCAGAAAAGGGTGCAACGATCATGGCACTCCCTGAGTACTTCTACCTGCCACAGGTGAATAATCAACCACTCGAGGAGGCTGCATCAGAGACCTTTGATCAGACGTTTAAGCTCTTGAAGGAGCTGTCTCGTGAGGAGAATATCTTAATTGAGGCGTGCTTAATCGAGAATGATTCAGGTCTGCTATTCAATACCGCGTTTCTTTTCAAAGACGGTGAGATTATAGGGCATCAGCGGAAGGTTCATGTTACGGCAAAGGAGGTTAAGCTCGGGGTTTCAAAATGGGGCGAATTCGCGATGGTAGAACTTGATCGGTTGAAGCTGGGCGTTCTTGTTTGCGCCGATGTCTTGTATCCTGAAGCCTGCCGGGTTCTTGGACTATTAGGTTGTGATATTGTATTCAATCCTGTTGTTTCCTTCTTCAACGACGTGGATGTGACAAAGGATGCACGCGACTGTCTATTTGTCTCAAGGGCGATCGATAATGACTACTTCCTGATAAAGCCGAGCGGCATCGGAAAAACGCCATGGGGGAGAAAGATCGTTGGAAGAAGCCTGATAGCATCTCCCTGGGGGATTATCGCAAGATACGAGAACGAGAACGTACCACAGGTTCTGACCGCAGCGCTTGATCTGAATCTCCTGAGACAACTAAGATGCGAGAATTACTCACTCACCGATCGGGTGAAGAATGCGTACAAACCCCTCTTTGTGTGATTCAGCGTGATCATAGGGATCGATGATACCGACTCACCTCGTGGGATGTGCACGACTTATCTTGCATCTGTACTTGTGGATGAGCTTGAGGTATATGGAAAGGTTATAAAGCCCCCGATTCTTGCAAGGTTAAATCCAACAGTCCCGTTCAAGACGCGTGGGAACGGTGCTGTTGCGATAAAGATCGAGACAGATGACATTGAGAATATAAAGCAGTATGTGATCGATCGTGTATCCGAGATGGCAGATCTTGAAGACAAAAGAACGAATCCTGGTATTGTGTTTGTAGATGATGACGTGGCATCAAGGCTTGAGTCATTCTACAGGTATGCTGTTTCCACGCTCCTATCGATCGACGATGCAGGAAAGACGATCAGCGATCTCGGGGTTGATTCCTATGCTTTCAAGAATGGTAGGGGGCTTATCGGGGCACTTGCTGCAGTCGGAGCATTCTGCACCCTCACAAATTCTAACGTAGATCACACATTTGAGCTTATCGCATACCGTCCAAAGAATAGGTGGGGGAGCAAACGTCAGATCGATGAGCCTTCGGTATGGGATGCCGATGCTCTCACATATCCGCTTGTCTGGGACACAGTAGATCACACCTCAGGGGATATTATATTTGCACCACACTCCCCTGATCCAGTTTTATACGGCATACGTGGAGATACTACCGATTCGATCTTTGAAGCCTTCGGGATGATAAAATCTGAAGACTGTGAGCGATTAACACTTTTTCTCACGAATCAGGGGACAGATGCACACTATATAACGGCTTCAATCGATGAGATGATCGAGTACAGATCGTATATCCTCGATGGCGTTGTAACATCACCCCCCAGAACGATTCAGGGCGGGCATGTCTTCTTCAAACTCGATAACACCCTTGAATGTGCTGCTTTTGAGCCGACAAAGTCCTTCAGAGACGTTATACGCTCGCTGATTGTTGGTGATCGTGTGAGGGTCTTTGGTGGGTTCAAAGATGGGACGCTTAACCTTGAGAAGATTGAAATTCTCTCGCTTATCGAGGAAGTTATGCGAAATCCAGTCTGTACCTGTGGGAAGCGCATGAAATCGATGGGTAAAGGACAGGGTTTCAGGTGTAAGGCATGTGGAAACCGACAGATAGACCGTGAACGCGTTAAAATCAAACGTTTGGTTGAATGTGGGCTTTATGAGGTTGTTCCATCTGCAAGAAGGCACATAACAAGACCACTTATCCGTGAGAGGGGCGGGGGACGGAAGGTGCATGTTACAAGATAACTCCCTGAATATCTAAACTTTATTTACATATTTTCAGTAGTTTTCTCTTAAAATTAACAAAAAATTATTTAAACAATGAAGTTTACTTTTACCATTGGCAGAGGCTTGTGGGGGAAATAAATGCATAAGCTTTCGAAACAGGGGACGACACTCACAAAGTTTAATCCAGTGATGGATGATATTGAACTGAAGGGTGATGACGTCAAGGATGTTCTCAACGACTACGAACGACTGAAACGTCTGGAAGAGGTCAAGACAAACTTCCTTATCGTGACAGCCCACGAACTCAGGACACCTCTTACGATCATAAAAGGTTATCTTGAGATCTTGAAGGAGAGAAATGGGGAGGATGATCGTGTAATTCGCGCGATAGATGATAACACGAATAATATGATAGCGATCGTTGATGATATCGTGACGATCGCAAATATGGATCTTGGCATGATAGAACTTAAAGTAGAATCCATATCAACGCTTGATATGCTCGATGATCTGATAGATCGGCTCGAAGAGATAAATGAGATATGGGGTGATAAGATTATACTGCCCACCGACGATCAAATACTTGAAGCAGATCGCAGATCGATTGAGAAGGTCATGACAAACCTTATCATAAACGCACTCAAGTACAACGCACCTGATAGGAAGATAGAAATCAACGTCGATTCAGATGGGCATGATTATATCTTAATATCTGTGAAGGACTGGGGTACAGGGATACCGGATGAGGTTAAAGAGATCATATTCGATGATTTTATCCAGTTTGTGGACTCTCCATTGACCAGAGATTATGTAGGAATGGGGCTCGGGCTTTCGGTTGCAAAACGGCTTGTTAAACTCCATAATGGTGAGATGTGGGTTACAGATAACCCTGAAGGAGGAAGTATATTCTATGTCAGACTACCAAAACACCATGCTGGAGATTTTTAATAGCGATCGTAAGGTAACAAAAGCGGCTATCAACACAAAACAACTTCTGATAGTCGGTATTTTCAGTATCATCGTAATCCTTGAGCTTCTCTTCAAGATCCCGCTCCTCTACCCGGTATCTGTGATCTGCACACTCTGGCTCTTCTCAACGATGATCTACTCCTTCCTGAAGAACATCGATACCTCGATAAAGATCTCACATATCAACTTCGCATATTTTGCCCTCGAACTTGCCCTTTTCACGATGATCATCCACTTCCTCGGGTCTGTTGTATGGATCGGGGCTATCTTCTACCTTATAGCGATCGTATATGCGAATGCCGTCCTATCATGGCGTGCAGGACTTATTGTTGCTGTCGCATCTGTCATCATGTATCTCGGGCTTTTTATGCTTGAAGCAGTTGGTGTGATCCCGCATTACGAACTCTTCTCGCTTGATCCTGCCTTTGCAGGTGGTAACCAGATAGGTATTGTAACGCTCCTCGCGATCGGCATAGGTGTTTTCTTCCTCTGCATGTATGCGGTCAGTGTTTTCAGTTCTATTATATATCAGGAGGAGGAGATGATCGATGAGAAGCGGGCGATCATATCCATGCTCAACCACGATCTCAAGAATTACCTTACCCTCATAAGCGGTTACCACAGTCTATACGCCACAAGCGATGATCCAAAGCTTAAACGCGCAAATGCAAAGATCGATGAGAATATAAAACGGATCGATGAGATCCTGACAACTGCAGGGTTGTATTCCAAGATAAAGGATCCCAACTATGAGATGAAGATCGAGCGTCTAAATCTCGGTGAACTTATAAAAAGCGTCATCGAAAAAGTCTCGGATGAGGTCGATCAAGAAGCAAAGATCTCTTTTGAGGCGAATGAGAAGTTCCAGATTATGGGTGATGGTTTCCTCCTCGCAGCTTGTTTTGAGAACCTCATCCTCAACGCGATGCGCTACGGAGGCAGAAAACTTGAGGTAAGTATTGAGGCTGAGGGAGATGCGTATCGCATTATGTTCAGGGATTATGGTCCTGGAATTCCAGATGAGATGAAAAAGTCTGTCTTTAATAGTTTCAGGACTAAAGAAGAGCGTGATGGAATCAAAGGTACCGGGGTTGGACTTGCACTCGTCAAAAAGATTATCAAGATGCATAGCGGAGATATATGGATAGAAGATAACCCTGAAGGGGGAGCGATCTTCTGTATCAGGCTTCCTAAAGACGAGGATGGGATTGCATGAATATCGAAGAACTGTGGAAAAAAGAGAGTTTAAAGCTCTATATATCTACATTTATCGCTTTTACAGCTATCGGCGTCCTCATAGCACTTGATGAGATACTTGACCTCCCACACCTTATATTTGGGGCAGCAGCTACACCGATAAACTGGATCGAGATAATAACAGAGTCGTTTTTTATCTTTGCCATCTTTATGATCTCAATTTATTCCCTGACGTACATTCGCTCAAGATCTGATGCAGCACTTAAGAAACTCAGGGAGGCTGAACAGGAGGTTGCAAACGTCTGGAAGCGTCGTGAGGGTATACTTGATGGGATAACAGAGCCCACGATCACGATAGCTCCAAACGGAGACATCACGTATGTCAATGATCTTGCTCTCAATTTAACAGGCTACACGAGAGAGGAGGCGCTCGGTGCCAAGTGTTACACGATCTTCAGGCCAAAAGGTGAGGATTGTAAGGGAGATCGCTGCCTTCTCAGGAATATGCCTGAGGGAATGCTCTCGATGAAGAACATTGAGCGTACGATCATCGCAAAGGATGGCACAGAGATCGAGTGTCTCATGAGCTGTGCGCGGGTCAAGGATGCAGAGGGAAAGATACTCGGTGGCATGGAGATATTGAGGGATGTGCGCGAGGAGCGCAGGAGACTACGTGAGATCGAGGAGAGTGAGAACGAACTTGCGGTAATGAACGAGGAGTTGAGGACTGCAAATGAGGATCTAAACGAGAGCTATATCGAGCTGAAAGAGCGGGAGGATAGGCTTGAAAGGCTTAATGAAGAGCTTGTAAAGATAAACGATGAACTCAAGATTAGTCAAGCAAGGATTGAACATCAGCGAAGACTACTTGAATCATACAGCAGATTGATAGGGATACTGAACTCAGAGATCGATCTTGATCGTCTGATCGAGAAGACGCTTGACGGTATCATGGAGTTCACAAAAAGCCAGATCGGGCGTGTATACCTCTATGATGAGGATAGCAAGACGTTGAAGCTTCACACCTCGTATGGCGTCACCGAAGAGAAAAATAGCGTCTTGAAGTTGGGTGAAGGACTGGTGGGGGAGGCTGCAAGAAAGCAAAAGCTTGTAATGGTAGAAGAAGATAATCATGAGTGGGAAGTAATCACCTTGAATGGTTCTATCTCTCCGAGAGCGATTCTATGTATGCCTGTGGTTTACCAGGACGAACTCCTCGCGGTTGTAGGACTTGGGTCTATAACTATGTTTGATGAAGACGTTCTTGCATTTGTTGAGGACTTTACGATCCAGTATGCGACAGCGATCAAGAATGCGATTAGCTACAGGAGTATCGAAGAGCTGAATGAGAAGATACAGCGAGCAAACGAGATGAAATCCGAGTTTCTGGCAAATGTCTCACACGAGCTGAGAACGCCGATGACCTCAATTTTAGGGTTCACAAAGCGCGTGATGAAGAAATCTGAGGGAGTACTTCCAGAAAAAGAGATTAAACAGCTTGAAATCGTCTATCGAAACGGAGAAGAGCTTTTAAATCTTGTAAATAAGCTTCTTGACCTCTCAAAGATCGAATCAGGACAGATAGAGTTTGATATTGAGGACTTCAACCTCAAAGATCTTGTGGATGAGGTGGTGGACCTCGCGCTCCCACTTGCAGAGGATAAAGGTTTGAGGATCGTGAAAGAGGCTGAAGCAGTGGAGCTCACATCGGATAGGAAAAAGATCAAGGAGATGCTTGTAAACCTCGTCGGTAACGCGATCAAGTTCACAGATAAGGGCGAGGTGAGATTGGTTGTAGCAACTCAAAACGAGGACCACATCGATCTCACAGTGGAGGATACAGGTGTGGGCGTCAGTGAAGAGGATCTTGAAAGCATCTTTGATGAGTTCAAGCAGGTTGGATGTGGATCCCGCAAGCGTCATGGCACAGGGCTCGGGCTTGCGATCACAAAGAAGTATGCAGAGATGCTCGGTGAAGGGATCAAAGTTGAGAGCGAGGTTGGTAAAGGTACAAAGTTCACGATCCAGCTAAAGAAGCATATAGTAAAAGAGGAAGTAAAAAATGAGTGATATACTGATAGTTGATGACAACGAAGATATTAGAGAGCTTTTCACGCTGATCTTTGAGGATGAGGATTACAGCGTGAAAGGTGCAGAATCAGGGGAGGATGCAATCGCACTGCTCGAGAGTGGCGAGACTTTCAAGCTTATCCTGATGGATGTTACGCTTGGATGTGGGATGTGTGGACTTGATACCACAGAGAAGATCAGATCAAACCCCGCGTGGCGTGATATACCCATAATCGCTGTAACAGGATTGACCAGCCCTGAGGACGAAGCGAAGGCGAGAGCAAAGGGGTGCAACGGCATCCTCAAGAAACCTGTGGATGATGAAACGCTTATCAGGGTTGCAAGGGATTTTATAGGCTCCTGATCTCACGCATTCGCCTGACCTTCTTTTTTATAAGCTCAATCGTTCCTATATCGTGCCTGCAGTCAAATTCACCCGCTATCGCAGAAAGTCCGTGCTCTGCGATTCGTTCAGCCTCAACGATTTCTTCTGCAACCCCAACAACCGCGAGCGATCTGGACGTGCCTGTGTAGATCTCTCCATCGATCTCGTTTACACTCGCATAGAAGAGCTTTGCGCCCCCAATATCCCCGATCGTGAGCTTTGTATTCTTTTTAGGACTCACCGGGTAACCTTTCGGGACAGCATATTTACAGACCGTCGCCATTCTCTGGAAAGTAACCTTGGTAAGTCTTCCATCAACAATCTCTTCCATGATCTCAACAAAGTCGCTCTCCAGGAGTGGAAGGATATTCATCGCCTCAGGATCCCCGAACCTTGCATTGAACTCGATGAGCTTGACGCCACTGGATGTGAGGATGAACTGCCCGTACAGGATACCTTTATATCCCCCATCAAACTCCTCACGCATCGCACGTACCGTATCTTCCATGATCGAGGTGCCCTTCTCATAATCTGATTGCGTGATGAAGGGGAGAAGTCCATCTGGACATGAATAGGATCCCATCCCACCTGTATTTGGCCCAAGATCTCCTTCGTATGCCCTCTTATGATCCTGAACCGCTGGAGATGCCCTGATCTCGGTGCCATCCACAAACGCCTGGATCGTGAACTCTTCACCGATTAAATTTTCCTCGATCACAATTGGCGCTTTTTGTTTATCCAGAAGTTCTGCGGCATACCGCTTTGCATCATCGATCGTCTCAAGCTGGTCGCCCATCGTTTTAACACCCTTGCCACCTGTGAGCCATGAGGGTTTTATTGCAACACTCCCAAGCTCATCGATGAAATCAAATGCAGGCTTTTTCTCCTCGAATATCCCAAAAGCCGGTGAGCCATCGATCGAATGTCGCACCATGAACTCGCGCGACCATGCCTTATCCGTCTCGATCCTCGCTGCATCCTTTCCTGGACCAACACAGCGAACACCTTTCTCCTCCAGGTAATCGACGATACCCTCACCAAGCGGTGATTCAGGACCAATTATCGCAATCTCTGCCCCACAACGCGCCGCATACGCACCAACCTTCTCAAGTTCGGTCTCACGTGCGAGTAAAAAATCCTCGCAAAGATCTGCGATACCCGGGTTTTTATTTCCCATTACAGCAAAAAGCTCAGGATCCTTAGAACTTGCTCTAATCCGCTCTGCGATCGCATGTTCCCTGCCACCAGCACCTACCAGTAAAATCCGCATAAGGAGTGTTTGAGATCCTGATATATAAAGGTATATATACTTGTAGACGATCACATATATAAGAGGTAATTATATGTCAACGATTAAGATCGAGAATGTCGTAGCTTCCGCAGTCATCGCTGATACACTTGATTTGATTGAGATTGATGTAAAATTTGATAACGCAGAGTATAAGCCCAAAAAGTTCCCTGGGCTTGTATTCAGGACCAAAGAACCAAAAGCAGCTGCTTTGATCTTCCGTTCAGGAAAAGTTGTATGTACGGGTGCAAAGTCAATCAAGGATGTAAATATCGTTGTAAGGCGGATCGCAGATCTTTTGAGGGAGAAGGGTATAAAAGTTTGGGATGAGCCGACACTTGTGGTCCAGAATATCGTCGCGTCCGCGGATCTGGAGCAGGAACTCAACCTCAACGCAATAGCCATGAGCCTGGATCTTGAGAATATCGAGTACGAACCTGAGCAGTTCCCAGGGCTCGTATATCGCCTCAAAGATCCAAAGGTCGTCGTCCTACTCTTTGGATCTGGGAAGCTTGTGATAACAGGCGGCAAAAAACCAGAAGATGCAGAGATCGCAGTAGAGAAGATCAGAAAAGAACTTGTTGATCTCTCGCTCATGGTGTGATAGGAAACGGATGATCTACCGTGTGATATTCTCAAGCCTGCTCGATCGTTATCTTCTATTTTTATCGGATGAAGATGGTCTCAGGCTCTTAATCAGGAGATCAGAAAAGGATGTGTTATCCGAGTTAGAACACCTTGGAAGTTCCAAAAAGGGGGGTTTATCTGAGATTGTGCAGGACACCAAGACTTATTTAGAGGGTCGAAATGTAGATTTTAGTAGGTGTAAGGTTGATATGGAGAGGTTGACGCAGTTTGAAAGAAAGGTTATTGAGGCGGTTAGAGCGATACCATACGGGTCGATCTGCACGTACGCCGAGCTTGCTGAATTAATCGGTGAAAGGCGCGCTTATCGTGCTGTAGGGCAGGCGCTTGGGAAGAACCCTGCACCGATAATAATTCCCTGTCACAGGGTCGTTGCAAAGCGAGGGATCGGGGGTTATGCATGGGGGATAGAGATGAAGAAGAAGTTACTTGCACTTGAGAGAGGTGATGCACTTGCCGGATGAGGATGTATCACCAGAAGAGGTTCAGGAGTCCAACGTCCTCATATCGCGCGTCTTTGAAGATATGTTCAAGACACTTCTTGGACCTATTGGGTCGAGCAAGCTCATCACGAAGGAGATGACAAAAGATGATGTGAGAGAGCTTGTCTCAAATAAAGGGCTTTCAATTGTGCGAGAACTTGCGTACGAGCATCCAACTGCTGAAATGATCATGAATGCAGGTCTCACCCAGGGTGAAGAGGTTGGAGATGGCGTAACATCTCTTTTCATCCTTCTGGGTGCCCTTGTAAAGGAGGGTTTTGAGCTGAAAGACCTGCGTGTGCACCAGAACACGATCATAAAAGGCTACAGAGAGGCAGCCGAGGAGGTGAAACGATACCTTGATCTCATCGCAAAAGTTGAGATCGATGAAAAACAGATAGAGCAGGTTGCACGCTCTGCACTTAAGTCTGGCAGGGACGAGGAGATCGGGAAGCTGGTCGTTGAGGCGCTAAAGCGCGTGAGAGATGATGAGACAGGGGAGATCGATGTTGATGATGTCGTAATCGTTGCAGAGAGCGGTGAGGGTGAGTACAGCACCGAGTTCTTCGATGGCGTGATCATCGATCGTGCGGTGCTTGATGACGATATGCCACGGCTTGTGGAAGATGCGAGGATCTTACTTCTCAACTTCTATCTTGAGAAGCGAAAGCCAAAGGTAGAGGATATCAAGCATCTTGATCTCTCAATCTCACTCAAAAGCCCCTCAGCGATCAAGGGTTTCAAAGGTGCAGAGCAGGGAATACTGCATGATGCGATCAGGGCGGTTATCGATTCGGGTGCAAACGTTCTCCTCTGCCAGCAGGCGGTTGATGATGCGGTGCTTCACGATCTTGCAGAGGCCGGGATTCTTACTCTCAAACGTGTCAAGAACACTGACTTAAAACGGCTTTCAAAGGTTACAGGGGCCAGGATAATCGATAAGATCGAAGATATCAGTCCAGATTCCCTGGGTAAAGCAGAGCGAGTGTATGAGAAGGATGTTGGCGGCGAGAAGATGGTATTTGTCGATGCGCCCATCAAGGCAGCCGCCTCGATCATCGTTCGGGGTGGTACAGCCCATGTCCTTGAGGGGGTCGTCGCAGAGGTCAGGAGTAGTCTCCATGCTGCAAAATTCGCGCTGGAAGGAAAACCAATTCTTCCAGGAGGTGGCGCCACCGAGATTGAGCTTGCAGAGCATCTCAGAAGATTTTCAAGATCCTATTACTCAAAAGAGCAGCTTGCGATATTGGCGTTTGCAGATGCGATCGAGACGCTTCCTCGTGCACTTGCATCAAACTGTGGTATGGATCCACTCGATACGATCCTTAAATTGCGGGCAGAGCATGCAGCAGGCAAGACAGCGATCGGGATATCTGCTGAGAGAAAGGATATATGCGATATGTTCGAAGAGGGCATCCTTGATCCGCTCGAGGTCAGGCGAGCAATGATCAATACCGCGACAGGTACCGCAGCTGCCATATTAAATATAGATGATCTTGTCATAGCAAAGCGAGAAGTGGATACAAGACTGGATATCGAGAAGAACGCCCCTGAGCACACATATAAAGGGGGTCGGATAAAATATAGGTGATCTCAAAGGGAGAAAAGGTGATAGAACGATGAACGTATCCGATTTGATGGTAAAGGATGTCTACCACGTCACACTTCCAGGCAACAGGGATGATGTTCTCAATATACTGACAGCGAAGCAGGTCTCGGGTGTACCCGTGCTGAAAGATGGGAAAGTTGTCGGTATCGTGACAAGATCCGATCTATTCGATAATCCGGAAGAGTATCAGTTAGCACTTCTCATGACACGCTACCCGATAACGATCGATCCTGAAGCCTCGATCCAGGATGCTGTATCACTCATCGTTGAATATGATATCAGACGACTCCCTGTTATATCGCCCGACGGAACGCTCGCTGGCATCATAACCGTGGAAGATCTGATAAAAGTCGTTGCAGAGTGTGCGTCTGATGAACCGATCGAACCATACCTCACAAACGGAGTTCTCACGATATGGGAGGGTACACCGCTTCCTGTAGCTGGAAGGATCATGGAACTTGCAAAAGAGAGATCTGCATGTATCCTGAACTCAAACGAGAGACTTTCCGGGCTTATAACGGATCGCGACCTGATAAAAGCTGCAATTATCAAGGATTCGATAGAGCACTCGAATAGCACCGGTGGGTCAGATATGGATGAGTGGGCATGGGAAGGGATACGGGATGTGCAGAAGTTCTACTATGGCGTCTCACGGATCCGACTACCCGATATTCCTGTGAGTGAAGTCATGGTCAAGAAATTATTCACCGCAACCAGGGATACATCAGTGAGGGATTGCGCAAAGAGTATGGTAAAACATGATTTTGACCAGATCCCGATCGTGAATGAGAAGAATCGTCTCGTTGCGCTCCTGAGGGATCGAGATCTTTTGAAGGTACTGATATAATTCATGAATACCACGCTTGATATGTACTTTCCAGATGAGGCAACAGATTCCGATCTCCAGGATACATTAGCGTTTGGAATTACTCAGATCGGCTACAGCCTTGATGAAGGTGGATACCCACTGATAAACCTCTATTGCAGGGATAAAGCGGGCAGGTTCAGGCGGATAGATGTCTATGGGTTTCAACCTTATTTTTACATCGAAGCCAAAGAGGAGGCAGAAATTCGTGAACTGATGGATGATCCGCGAGTGGTAGATATTGAGAAATGCGACTACAGGACGATCTGGGATACAGAGGTTTATCGGGTCATAACAAAAAAACCATCTGATGTTAAGGATCTGAGGGAAGGGCACAGGCATTTTGAGGCTGATATTCTATTTACGACCCGTTTCATGGTGGACACAGGGATAAAGAGCGGGGTCAGGATTCCAGACAAAAAGATGGTACATGTCGATGAGCTTGAGCCTGTGGAGCTTGACGTTCCAATCCGTATCTGCATCATCGATATCGAGTGTGATGACAGAAACGGCTTTCCACAGCCAGAACGGGACGCTGTAACCTGTATAACCGCGTGGGATAGCTTTGATGATGAGTACAGGATATTCATCTGGCCCTCTGATTACCGATCTGAGGAGGAGATGTTCGAGGCGTTTCTTGCATACATCGATGAGAAAGATCCCGATATACTGACAGGCTGGAATTTTATGAATTTTGATATGCCCTATATTCTCGATAGGCTCAGGACACTCGGGATCGATCCATCACCCCTCTCAAGAGAGGGTATTGTGAGAAACAGATCGGGCCAATTTTCTCCAGCCATGATAAAGGGGAGGGTACTCTTTGATCTATTGTATGGCTATAAGAAGATGCAGCCAACACAGAAGGAGAGTTACAGGCTTGACTGGATCGCAGAAGAGGAGCTTGGTGAGAATAAGCACCACTTCACAGGAAGCCTCGGCGATCTCTGGGAGAATGAGCCAGCGGAGCTTATCAGGTATAACCGTAAGGACGTCGAGCTCTGCGTTGGGATCGATCGAAAGAACGATATAATCGGGTTCTCGAAGGAGATTGCAAACTTTGCGGGCTGTTCGATCGAGGATACGCTCAACTCTTCCAGGGTGATCGATACGTACGTCCTGAGAAAGTCCTTTGGTCGATTCGTCCTGCCATCTAAGCGGGGTGAGTTCAAGGGTGAGTTTGAGGGTGCCGTTGTCTTAAGCCCGATTAAGGGCGTCAGAGAGAATGTCATCGTCCTCGATCTTGCATCGCTCTACCCGATGTCGATGATGACCCTGAACGCATCACCTGAGACAAAGTCCCCGGAGGGTGATAATGTTGCTCCAAACGGTGTGAGATTTAAGAAATCACCCGATGGACTTACGAGGTTGATCCTGAAGGAACTCATCGAGTCAAGGAATGAGAAGAAGGCACTGCGGGATCAGTACCCATTCGGATCTGATGAGTATCGAAAGTACGACCTCCAACAGTCTGCGATCAAGGTGATCACCAACTCATACTATGGCGTGAGCGGTTATCCGAGATTCAGGCTCTATGACCGCGATATCGCGTCAGCCACAACCTCTGTGGGACGGGCAATCATCCAGCACACCCGCTCGGTGATCGAGGATCTCGGATATGAGGTCGTCTATGGTGATACCGACTCCTGCATGATAACCATCGGTGGTGGGAAGGATCTGTCCAGGGTGATCGAGATTGGGCATGAGATCGAGCGTCGGGTGAATGAGAGTTATGATGAATTTGCAAAGACGCTGAACGTGGATCATCACTATTTCAGGATCAAGTTCGAGAAGGTGTATACGCGGTTCTTCCAGGCAGGGCGTAAGAAACGCTACGCTGGCAGGCTCGTCTGGAAGGAGGGGAAGTTCACAGACCAGCTTGATATTACGGGTTTTGAGTTCAAACGGAGTGACTTTCCAAAGATCACGAAGGATGTTCAGCGCGAGGTCATCAATCGGATCATCGATGGTGAGGAATTTGGCGAGATAGGGGAGTTCTTGAGGGGTGTAATCGCCAAATTTGAAAGAGGTGAGCTCTTATTTGATGATATTGGAATTCCAGGTGGGATCCAGAAGCGACTTGATAGTTATGAGACCGATGATGCCCACATACGGGGTGCGAGATATGCAAACCTCCACCTTGGAACGAACTTTGGTAAAGGAGGTAAGCCGAAGCGGATCTATATCTCAAGGGTTCCTGAGGGCTATCCGAAAACCGATGTGATCTGTTTTGAGTATGCAGACCAGATCCCAGATGGCTTTGTCCCAGACTGGAACATGATGCTTGAGAAGACGATTAAAAATCCGATTGAGCGGATACTTGAGGCGATGGGCTGGTCATGGAGTGAGATCAAGTCTGGAAAGAAACAGATTGGGCTGGAAGGGTTTTTCTGAGAGGGTTACGGGTTTTGATCTGCTGCTATCATCTTCCGTCGGCGAAACACTTCAAAATTCGTTGACCTGAATGTGCCGATGATCTTTTCGATGAGCACATGCTCACGATGAGGCGTACGCCCGTCATCCACCCACTCTTTTCTGCTTTTGTCTTTGGACATTTTCCATCCCCATGGGTGTTATGTGCTTTCATCCAGAGAATCTCGATTGAGGAGAGGTCAAGGGATAGGAGGTAAAGAAACACCAAAAAAGTTATGGGGAAATGATTTTGGGGATGGCACAGCAGATTATAGAACTCTTTGATTATCTGATGGGTTCGTTTTGACCATTCTCAGTATCTCCCTCTTCGTTAGCTTTCTCACATGGCGATCCTGTTGGAGTGTGAGGTTATTTTGGGATGCTACATATGTGTCTGCAACTCCAAAACCTTTTTAACAACCTCCCCGAGATAAATATTAACCTCGATGGTTGTGAGAGGTGTCGAAGACTTTGAAAGAGGAATGCGGCATTGCAGGGATTGCCCTTGCAGGGCAACAGGTTTCATACCCTTTATTCTTTGCACTTTATGCCCTGCAACACCGAGGACAGGAGTCTGCAGGGATTGCAACATGGGATGGGCGTTTTATAAGGTCATTCAAAGAGATGGGACTTGTTCCTGAGGTTTTTGGTGAGAAGATGCTGAGTGATCTCAGGGGAGAGGTTGGGATAGGGCACGTCAGATACTCAACCACAGGCAAATCATCAATTGAGAACGGGCAGCCCTTCACGATAAAATTCAAGGATGGAATGCTTGCGATCGCCCACAACGGTAATCTCATAAACTCCGAAGTCTTAAGAAGTTCTCTTGAAAAGAGCGGTGCGACCTTTGTCTCAACAACAGACACCGAACTTATCGCATACCTGCTTGTTAAGGAACTTCTGCGCCAGGATCCTGTTAATGCGATAAGAACGACCTCAAGGCAGCTTGAGGGATCATACTCGCTTGTAATCCTTATAAATGATCTTTTAATCGGTGTTAGAGATCCGTTCGGGATTAAACCCCTTGTGATCGGAGAATTAGATGGTGGATATATCATCGCGTCAGAGTCGGTTGCGATCGATGCGATGGACGGAGAACTCATACGCGATATCGAGCCCGGTGAAGTTGTGATGATAAAAAATGGCGAGCTTGAGACTCATCGGCTTCAACGCGCTAAAAACACCGCACACTGCGTATTCGAGTATATCTACTTTGCAAGACCGGATTCGGTGATGAACGGACATCTGGTCTATGATATCAGGAAGAAGATCGGTGAGAGCTTATCCAGAGAGTGCCGGGTTGATGCCGATATAGTATCCCCGGTTCCTGATTCAGGGGTCACGTTCGCGATAGGGTATGCCGCAGAATCCAATATTCCCTACCTTGAAGGGCTTATCAAGAACCGCTATCTTGGCAGGACTTTTATCATGCCACAACAGAAGACAAGAGAGGTCTCTGTCAGGCTCAAACTCAACGTTGTAAAGCCCAATGTTGAAGGTAAACGAATTATCCTCGTAGATGACTCGATCGTGAGAGGCACCACATCTCGCAGGATCGTTGATAACCTGAGAGCTGGAGGTGCTCGGGAGGTTCACCTTCGCATCGGAAGTCCCCCAATCATCGCACCCTGCTATCTCGGGATAGACATGTCAACAAGAGAGGAGCTTATCGCTTCAAACAGATCTCTGGACGATATAAGAGATCTCTTGAACCTCGATTCGATCGGGTATCTCAGCATAGATGGGTTGATCGATGCGGTGGGGGAGAAGAGAGAGGACCTGTGCCTTGGATGTCTGACAGGTATCTATCCGCTTGAGATTCCTGGTGAGAGATGTTTTATCAGGCAGATGAGGCTTACGCAGTTTCAGGAGTGATGTGATTGCATGAATGGTCTGTAGCAGAGGCGGTGATCGAGACTGTTCTTGCGGAGTCGGTGAAAGCAGGACTGGATGAGGTTACAGAGGTCAGGATCAATATAGGCGAATTACAGCAGATAGAGAAGGAAGTATTTGAGTTTGCGCTTGAGGAGATCAGGAAGGTGGAGAATCCGAAATTGCTACAGAACGCAAAAATTAGAATGGAAATTGAAAAAGGCGTATTTAAGTGCCGCATCTGTGGAGATGAGTGGAATTTTGATGAGCTGAAACTTGATGCGGATGAATATGAAGCGATTCACGTCTGTCCCGAGGTCTCACACGTCTACATCCGCTGTCCATCTTGCAGGAGCCCTGACTTTGAGTTGATTAAAGGGAGAGGTGTCAGCATAGCCTCAATAAAAGGAAGAACTAAGGAATAATGATGGATCCGAGATTAAACATCGTTGATAGGAGACTCAGTGGGATAAAGAGGTTGATAGCCGTCTCCGGTGGAAAAGGGGGGATTGGCAAGAGCCTGAACGCCGCTGTTCTTGCGTTGACACTTGCAAAATCAGGTTATAAAGTCGGACTTCTCGATCTTGACCTGTCATCCCCGTCTGCACACCTGATTCTTGGGGCAGAAATTGCACCTCCAGAAGAGGATAAAGGGATCTTACCAGGTACTATCCATGGTCTCTCTTTCATGAGCATTGTCTACTTCACAGGAAATAAGCCATTACCACTTAGAGGAGTTGATATCTCAAATTCGATGCTTGAACTCCTTGCAAATACGATATGGGGGGAACTTGACTTTCTGATCATAGATATGCCCCCTGGGATAGGGGATGCGATGATGGATCTCATAAGGTGGATGAAGCGACCTGAGTTTCTGATTGTAGCAACCCCCTCGATACTTGCTTTCGAGACGGTAAAAAAGATCATCGATCTGCTACAGGAACTCGATCTTCCGATTATCGGGCTCATAGAGAATATGAAAAGGGATGAGAGATCCATTGTGGGTATGCTTGAGGTTGATATACCGATAATCGGTGAGATGCCCTTCTTTGAGGACGTTGAGGATTTTATCGGCGATCCAGATGGACTTCTTAAATCAGGATTTGGGAAGAGGATGGATGAGATCGTGAAGAGGTGTCAGGGTTGCGAACCCTTGTAGCAGGTATCGGGAATAAATATATGGGGGATGACGGCTTTGGTCCAAAGGTTGTTGAGACGTTGCTGGAGAGAGGGTTGCCGGAGGATGTTGAAGCAAGGGATGTGGGGTTGTGTGGGATAACACTCGCACCTGACCTCGAGGACTACGAGATGGTCATCTTCATCGATGCTTTTAAGCTGGGAGATGAACCTGGAACGATCTACTGCGAAAAGATCGAAAGAGGGATGAACCCCGATATTTCCCTCATCAACATACACGACGCTGGTATGAAGGAACTTATCCTGTTTGCCGATAAGATCGGGATGCTTCCACCCAATGTCTTTGTAATAGGGTGTGAGATTAACGAGATCAAGCTCGGAGAGGGGCTAAGCCCAGAGGTCGATGGATCTATTGATGCTGCCGTCGATCTGACCCTTGAACTACTTCAGAGGCAGGGCAAAAGGAAGTAACTCATGTTCCCTTGTCCTATCCCCCATATGGACATGGATTGCACAACCAAGGCACGGATCAAAGCTTCTGACAACCCGAACAATGTCAATTCCCTTCCATTCCTCTGATTCTCCTGTTTCTGTTATTGGTGAGTCGATTATTGCCTCCTCGTAAGGTCCTGGTTTTCCATTAGCATCTTTTCCCGATGCGTTCCAGGTGGTTGGAGCCTGATACTGATAATTATGGATGAGTCCTTTCTTCATCACACACCAGTGGGAGACCATTCCTCGCATCGCCTCTGTTACGCCATAACCGATGCCCTCTTTTGGTCGAGTGTATTCATTCCAGACATCCGCTTTCCCGGCCTTTAGAAGGTCAAGTGCCTTCATCACCATCTCAAGCATGCATGAGGCTGCATACGCGTGATAGTATGCCCTTGCTCTGATCCTCTCAATCGCATTTGGCATCCTGGGTATCTTCCACTCAAACTCCATCTTATCTGAATACTTGAAGCCTGGAATTAGAGCTTCAGGTAGTTCAAACTTGAGACTGTTTCCTGTTGATCCTGGGGCAATTCCTGCCTTTGCGGTAATCCACATCCTTGCAAGTGGTCCCGCTTCTATCACATGGTCTCTTCCATCACCCCTCCAGTTCCACCATCTTGGGGATGTGACCCAGGTGTAAGCATCATCCCATCTTCCATAATTAGCCGGCTTTGGTTGGGTCCGTTTATTCCATGGATGCTCCTTTGATATCCTGTTTCCTGCAGGATCTGTCTCAACATCTGCTTCCCAGTCATCGCTGTACCAGCCACTTCCGGTATATTCTTTCACCCCAACATTGAGTTCAACAAGGTCTGTTGTAACAAGCTCGCCATCAAGCATTATTCCAGGTGAGACCATCCGTTTTCTTCCCCACTCCGTCATCTCATCGTAAACCGCAGAATAGCCTTCAGGGTCATCAAAGGCACCACCTGATGCAAAGTTTACGGGACGCTCTCCTACCTTCTCATAGCCCTGGGCAAGGACAAAATCCAGAAGATCATCACTTGCTGTAACAAGTTCCTTTGTAAATGCGACATGGTGCATGAGGAGTGTCAGGTAGAACTCGATATCCGATGGGGAGAGGTCGATCTTTGCAACACCACCGGGTACGAAAGAATGGACATGTGGGTGCTTTGCACCAAAGATTGCAGCCATGTTATGGCCTGCCTTCTGGACAAGAAGAGATCTGAGATAAAGCTCCCCCTCCATCGGGTTCAGCGCACTCATAATCTCTGCGATCGTCTTGAATCCATGGATGTCTGCCCGTTCAGCCCGGGTCTGTTCTGCCTCATCCCACCAGTCGGGATTGAAGATCTTGACAGCATGTTCACTGTAATCAGGTCCCTCGAGGTTTACAACCCCGACCTCAGCATCGTATAACTGCTCTGCACCATGTACGAGGTTTCTTATCGCAACTCCCATCGGTGGAGGTGAGATACCATACGTCTGGTCAATAGCCATCACCGATGCGGTAGCATGAGGAACAGGACAGACCCCACAGGCACGCTGAGTTATCATAACCGCCTCTGACGGCTCCCTCCCCTGAAGAATCAACTCAAACCCCCTGAACATCGCACCGGCAGCATGGGCGTCTTTCACGATCCTATTGTCTGTATCGATACTGGCATGGATGCCGAGATGCCCTTCTATCCTTGTTACAGGTTCTATCGTTATCTCTCGCATCAGATCTTCCTCCTTGACAGCCTTCCAAGACCCATCTTCATGTGCCCGATCATACCCTTCAGCGTATCTACTATGAATGGCGTGGCAGGTGCTTTTGCAAAGAATGGTGACGTTGGTGGGTCAGGAAAGTACGGGTCAGCACATCCGAAGCAGGGGGCACCTATGTGTGTACACCCTCCATACCCATCCATCCACGTAGCCGATGCATTACAGTGGGTCATTATACCCTTACATCCAAGTGCACCGAGACACCCTGTCTCACCAAACTTATGTGGAGCTATCCCCTCCGAATAATACCCACATATCGGACAGTGTTCATGAGCCGTGGCTCCATACAGGTATACCGGTCTATGCCAGTCGTCAAGCACAGGCGGTGGAGCAACCCCTCTTATCGCAAGGACGCCATGCCCCACTAAATTGATGATGTTATCAGGCCGTGGTGGGCAACCCGGAATACAGATTAAGGGAAAACCAAGTCCTCCCCTCCAATCTTTTCCCAGATACTCAAGCAACCCTTTTGCTCCAGTTGGATTTGGACTTCCATGTGGAATACCCCCATAGGATGCACATGTGCCTATCGCAACAGCAGCAGCACATCGCTTCGAAAGCGCGTCGATGACATCGTTCAGTTTCAAAAGCTCACCATCGTACTCTCCAATTACACAATACGCGCCAGGACCTGCCTTCTTCTCATCAGGAATAGCCCCTTCCAGAATAAGTCCAAATGGATCATACTTTCCATCCATTGCATCAACCAAAACCTTTGAAGCATCTTCTCCCCATTCAAACATGAGTGTTGGATGGTATGCGAGTTTTAACCCCTCAAGTCCTGGAATAGCCCCGGTTATCACGTCAATCAGCGTTGGATTACTCGCCTGTTTGATCGAGATCGTACAACCTGCACAATCCTGCCCCTCAAGCCATATCAGATTTAGTTCTTCTGACATTTTGTTTCACCTCCAAAGATACCTTGAATACATACCATTTATGGTATACATGAATGCTACCCTATATAGTTACCATTAGCGTAACCATTATATAAACTTATCGATTTTTTAGAGGACAACAGGTCATATCATATATTCACTTCCAGACTCGGTGTTCCCCTCTGTTATATAAAATATATAACAAGTTATATATAAGTTTTTTTAGTGATAACTCAGTCTATAATATCCCAAAATAACCTCACACTCCAACAGAAAGCAAACAGAGACAATCTTCTCCTGCAACAACGAGAAAAGAGAGTTTTTGCTTCACCACTGGATCCTTCCTGCTCTTTAACAGTGACCCGACCTCTTCAAACTTCCACACCTGTATTCGTTCTCCCCTGTAGATAAGTTTTGTTGGGGACTATAATGTATGAGATATAAAAAACAGTTACAGAATCTCACCAGAAAGAATCGACTCTGCGATCTTTAGATCCATCCTAAGATAACCTTTCGTGATCTTTGCAACCGCACTGAAGTAGGCTGAATCCGACCGTTTAATAAGCTCATCACAGAGGTCAGGAACCCAGTTCAGGAGATGTTCTCGCAAGAAGGAGATCTCTTTCTCCACGTACAGCTTCAGGTTATCCCGATCCTCGATGGATCGCTTGCAGAGGTAGCACATAAAATCAAGTTCAATAGCGACGTTATCCTTGAAGAGGAGGGCATCGTCCCCTTCTGGTTCAAAACCTGCAACCCTGTAGATCGATTCAATCTCAAGAAGTCCTGATTCTGGCGTTTTATCTCTGACCCAATCAGACTCACACAGTTTGATCTCACAATCGTTATCAGTGGCAAATAATTTCTGATAGCTTGAGAGAAGTTCCTGATGGAGCGCTCTGGCATCAGCTTTTCCCGAGGTAAACGCCTTCAATTCATCAAATCCTCTTGCAAGATCCGGGTAATTTATCGGATCAACCTTTGGGAATATAAGCCTCCCACTCACGAAGGCTTCTGCAAGCTCATAAGGTATCTTTTCGGTGAAGAAAAGCGCAATCGTCCAGTACATTCGCCGTCTTATCTCTAGAACTGCCAGCATGTAATATCATTCATCCCTCTGTCGCACTTAAAGAGGCTCAAATTTTTCCATATAAAAGACTTCCGAAACCATAAGCTATTTTAAGACCGATTGCATGGGTGTTTTGATGGATGCTGTTATCGGATTGGAAGATGGTACAATGATCCATGGAGAGGGGTTTGGTGCTGCCAGAACAATCTGCGGGGAACTCGTCTTTACAACGCAGTTTACAGGATATGAGGAGGCGCTGACAGACCCTTCATACAGGGGGCAGGTTTTGATGTTTGCATACCCATTGATCGGAAATTACGGAATAAATCCCGACTCTTTCCAGTCGCATAAGATGCAGGCAGAGGGGCTTGTCGTGAGGGAGGCATGTGATCACCCACCCACCTCTAAAGCGACCGAATCGATCGATGATTTCCTGAAGCAGGAAGATAAACCCGGGATTTCAGGGGTAGATACACGGGCACTCACGATAAAAACAAGAGAGCATGGGACCCTTAAAGCATGTCTTATGACAGGAGAGAGAGTCAATGGCGCCAGAGCCGTTGAGCTCGCACAAACACAGCCCGATATCTCTGACACAGATCTTATCAGCCTTGTCACATGTCAGAAACCATATCATATCGAGGGCGATGGTAAAAGAATTGCACTGATCGATCTCGGGATCAAGCAGAACATCTTGAAGAGCCTTAAAAGGAGAAACCTGGATATCTTTGTCTTTCCAGCAGATACAGAAAAATCAGCGATTGAAGCGATAAACCCAGACTTGCTCTTTCTCTCAAATGGACCAGGAGATCCAAAAAAGGCTGAAGCCGCGATTAAAGTCGTATCCGATCTTGCAGGTTCGTTACCAATCGCCGGGATATGTCTTGGTCACCAGGTTATTGCACTCGCACTCGGAGCTCGGACATATAAGCTCAAGTTCGGACACAGAGGTGCAAATCAGCCTGTAAAGGACTTAAAAAGCGGGAAAGTCTGGATTACATCGCAGAATCACGGTTTTGCGGTTGATAGGGATTCGATAGATGGTACAGGGATCACGATCACGCAGGTTAATACAAACGATGCGACAGTTGAAGGATTTTCATATCCAGATCTTGATATATTCTGCGTCCAGTACCATCCAGAGGCGCATCCGGGTCCGATGGATACAGAAAGCTGGTTCTTTGATCACATCCTTGAACTGGCAGGAGATTAGGGAGAAAGCGACAGTGCCAAAAGATCCAACGATAAAAAAAGTACTTTTAATAGGTTCAGGACCAATTTTGATCGGGCAAGCCGCAGAATTTGACTTTTCAGGCAGTCAGGCGTGCAGATCGCTCCGTGAAGAAGGTGTTTCGGTCGTTCTTGTGAATTCAAATCCCGCAACGATCATGACCGATCCTGATACCGCTGATACTATCTATATCGAGCCACTCAACGTCGATGTTCTTACGAAAATAATTGAAAAAGAACGACCAGATGGAATGCTGGCTGGATTTGGAGGTCAAACAGGACTTAATCTTACAGCAGAACTTGCAGAAAAGGGTGTACTTGAAAAGTGGGGTGTCAGGCTTCTTGGAACACCGCTCAAAGCGATCTATGACACAGAGGATCGTGATCTATTCAAGCAGGCGATGCTGAAGATCGGTGAACCTGTTCCGAGAAGTCATGCTGTCACATCGATCGAAGAAGCCGAGGCACTCATTCCTGAGCTTGGATTACCACTTATCATTCGCCCTGCATACACGCTTGGAGGGGCAGGAGGCGGCATCGCTCTCACGCGTGAAGAGCTGCGCCAGGTATGTGAGTTGGGGCTTAAGCGATCACGGATCAATCAGGTACTTATTGAGGAGAGCGTTCTTGGCTGGAAGGAGTTTGAATACGAGGTTATGCGTGATTCCAATGATACCTGCATCACGATCTGCAATATGGAGAACCTTGATGCGATGGGAATTCACACCGGTGAATCGATCGTTGTGACCCCTTCACAGACCCTGACAGACAACGAGCACCAGATGTTAAGGACTGCTGCGATCAAGATCATCAGGTCACTCGGGATCGAAGGGGGTTGCAACATTCAGTTTGCGGTTAAAGATGGTGAATACAGGGTCGTTGAGGTCAACCCCCGGGTTTCAAGGTCATCTGCCCTTGCATCAAAAGCGACAGGCTATCCGATCGCACGGGTCGCCGCAAAGATCGCCATCGGGCTTCACCTTGATGAGATCAAGAACAATGTTACAGGTGAGACTCCCGCCTCTTTTGAGCCTGCAATCGATTATGTTGTTATGAAGATCCCTCGCTGGCCATTTGATAAATTTGTAACAGCAGATGATCGACTCACAACAGCGATGAAGTCAACAGGCGAGGTTATGGCAATCGGTCGTACAATCGAGGAAGCGTTCTTGAAGGCTGTAAGATCGCTCGATATCGATACCGATTTTGACCAGATGACATGGACCATGGATGAGACCGAGAAACTTCTTCGAACCCCAACAGATAAAAGGTTATTCGTGATCTATCATGCGATCAAGATCGGTTTTAGCGATGAAAGGATCGCGGAGCTAACAGCCATCGATCCATTCTTCATAGCGAAGTTCAGGAGGATAATTGAGATCGAGGATGAGATAAAGAGGCTCGGGCTTGAGAGCGAGATCTTGAGAAGGGCAAAACGTACCGGTCTGACCGATTCGCGTATAGCAGAACTTGCTGGTACTTCTCGCGAAGAGGTCGCTGATCTGAGGCATCTTCTTGGGATTCTTCCAGTCTACAAGATGGTCGATACCTGTGCCGCAGAGTTCGCTGCAAAGACGCCGTATTATTACTCATGTTACGAGGATGAGACAGAGCTGATCCCGTCTGATCGGAAGAAAGTTCTTATCATTGGGTCAGGTCCTATACGGATCGGTCAGGGGATTGAATTTGATTACTGCACCGTGCATGCTGTTACGGCACTGAGGGAAGAAGGGATCGAGGCACATATCGTTAATAACAACCCTGAGACCGTATCTACCGATTTTGATACCTCCGATAAGCTCTTCTTTGAGCCGCTGACACTCGAGGATGTTATGAATATAATCGAGGCAGAGCGTCCGTATGGTGTCTGTGTCCAGTTCGGGGGGCAGACCTCTGTTAACCTCGCAATGCCACTTGCAAAGGAGCTTTCACGCCGAAAAGATCTTGATACAGTAATTCTTGGAACGTCTCCCGAGAACATGGATCTTGCAGAGGATCGAAAGCGCTTCAATCTACGCTTGCAGTCTCTTGGAATACCACAGCCAGATGCAGGGTATGCAACATCACGAGATGAGGCACACGAGGTTGCAGCACAAATCGGTTATCCTGTACTTGTGCGCCCATCCTATGTCCTGGGTGGCAGGGCGATGGAGATCGTTTATGACGCAGAGGATCTTGACAGGTACATCCTGGAGGCTGTGAGAGTCTCACCAGATCATCCAGTCCTGATCGATGATTTTCTATCAAATGCGATTGAGATCGATGTCGATGCAGTCTCAGATGGCGAGGACGTCTTGATCGGTGCAGTAATGGAGCATATCGAGGAGGCGGGGGTTCACTCAGGCGACTCAGCGTGTGTGATACCAGCCCAGTCGCTACCCAGCGAGGTGATTGATACGGTGCGTGATTATGTGAAGCGAATCGCCATATCGATGAATGTCAAAGGGCTCCTCAACATCCAGCTTGCGGTAAAGGATGGGGTTGTTTATGTACTCGAGGCAAACCCGCGGTCATCACGCACGATACCGTTTGTCTCGAAGGCGATCGGGTTACCTCTCGCAAAGATTGCAGCCAAGGTCATGGTTGGAAGGACACTAAAAGAGCTTGGATACACAGCTGAGCCTCAGCCCAAGTGTGTCTCTGTCAAGGAAGTTTGCCTGCCGTTTGATAAACTACCTGGGGCAGATCCACTCCTTGGACCTGAGATGCGATCCACGGGTGAGGTGATGGGAATTGATCATAACTTTGCGACCGCGTTCTACAAAGCGGAACTCGCGGCAGATAACACGCTCCCACTCAAAGGTACTGTTTTTCTCTCAATAAGGGATGAAGATAAAGAGGAGGTGCTTGGTGCTGCAAAAGGAATCGCAGATGCTGGTATCCACCTCATAGCAACCCGTGGGACCGCAAATTATCTACGTCGTCACGGTATCGATGCAGAAACAATCAGAAAAGTCAGTGAGGGATCCCCAAATATCGTTGATCTTATCCGAAGTGGAGAGGTTGACCTTATCATAAATACACCCCGGAGTAAACAGTCTCAGAGGGATGGGTATGAGATCAGGCGAGCTGCTGTAGACTTTGGTGTGCCGTATATCACAACGATGAGGGCTGCTATTGCAACCGCTGATGCGATAAAAATCGCAAGAAACAAAAAGAGGGGTCTGAATGTTGATTCATTGAGAGGGTATCATGGGGAGAAGGTATCGCTATAGCCATCTCAAATCGGAATAAACCTCCCCCACCCCATCCTAAAGGCATCAACCCCGCTTGATCGCTCATACACAACCTCACCCCTCACAAGCGTCATCTGCGGGAATATCCCGATCATACCCTCATACGGTGTCCATCTGCATTTACTGTGGAGTTCATCTCCTCGTATAACTTTCTCCTCCTGCATATCAACCACAATCAGGTCTGCATCAGAGCCAACATTTATCCCACGCTTTCCGTACTTACCAAGACCAAAGATCGATGCAGGTTTCTCTGATACAAGCTCAACGAGGCGTTTAAGACTCAAATTTCCCTCTTTTACCTCACGGAGCATAAGCGGTACCATCGTCTCAACTCCAGGGACACCCGGTGGAGGGTCATCCCCCAGCTTCTCTCCATGGGTGTGTGGAGCATGATCTGAGGCGATGATATCGATACTATCGACTCGCTCCCATAGTCCCTTTCTATCAGCATCCGATCGCAATGGTGGATTCATCCATCCATAACCCCCAAGCCGATCACGATCTTTATCACACAGAAAGAGATGGTGCGGCGTGACCTCAAGCGTTGCACCGCCCCCTCCTGATTTAATAAGATCCACACCTTGCGGAACGCTTACATGGCAGAAGTGCATCCTGCCCCACGTGTTTAGAGAAAGCACGTCTTTTATCCCCTCGATCTCACATACTGGAGCGCGAAGTGGATCTTTCTCAACACAAAGCTTCTTCTCAGGATGAATTGTCGCAATCGCTCCAAGCTCCCAGATCTTATCAAGAATTGCTTTCAGTGAATCAGGCTCAAATCTGTACTGGAAGATCTCACCAAACGCCCTCACACCCCCCTCATAAAGCTCTCTGAAATTCTCTAATTTCTCAACACCACCGTTTATCAGAAAATCTACAACAGCCTGCGATGAGGCTTTACTTATCCGTTCGTCGAGCCTTTTTCGTGTTATTATCGGTGGATCGGTATTTGGCTGGTCAACCACCGTCGTAACACCGCCTGCAGCCGCCGCCGATGTGCCTGTGAACCAGTCCTCTTTGTATGCTTCTTTTCCATCTCGCATGTGGACATGGACGTCTATCGCACCTGGTAAAAGGATGAGACCTTTGAGGTCAAGCAGTAAATCATGTTCTCCATGTAGATCTTTTTTTATCTCTACAATTTTGCCATCCTCAATCCTTATATCTGTGTCAACGAGTCCTCCCTCGATGTACGCCCTCGCATTTTTCAGGATAAGATCGCTCATTATTTATAGAAGGTCATATGAGATTTTAAAGGTTGGTTCTATGGGATGCACAGTAATCGTTGGCGGATTCTTCGGGGACGAAGGAAAAGGCAAGATCGTGGCACATGTCGCAGAGAGTGATGATCCATCGATAATCGCAAGGGGCGGGGTTGGCCCAAATGCTGGTCACACCGTGATCTCCGGAAAAGAGTCTTATGGTGTACGAATGGTGCCATCTGGTTTCATCTATGAGCCTGCAAGACTCATGATCGGTACAGGGGTGCTTGTAAATCCTGACGTGCTGTTTGATGAGATAAACAGGATCGGACACAGGGTACGTGAGCGCTTGAAGGTTGATAAGCGCTGCTCGATCATTGAACAGAAGCATATAGAGATGGATAAAAGCGATGAGAGGCTTAAGGATAAAATTGGAACAACAGGGACAGGGTGCGGTCCTGCAAATGTTGAGCGAGTGATGCGATCTGCACTTCAGGCAAAAGATATCGAGGCTCTCGCCGAGTTTATAACTGATGTCCCGCTTGAGGTGAATGAGGCGATCGATCGTGGAGAGTTTGTGATCCTTGAAGGCTCTCAGGGATTTGGTATCTCACTCTTCTACGGGACATACCCCTATGTTACAACGAAAGATACCACCGCATCCCAGATCGCAGCAGATGTGGGTGTTGGACCCACGAAGATCGATGAAGTTATCGTGGTATTCAAGGCATTCCCGACAAGAGTTGGGGAGGGACCATTTGAGACCGAGATGAGCCTGGAAGAGTCAGAGAAGCTTGGCATCGTTGAGTATGGGA
The DNA here is from genome assembly GCA_026134025.1 of Candidatus Syntropharchaeum sp. GTDB lineage: Archaea > Halobacteriota > Syntropharchaeia > Syntropharchaeales > Syntropharchaeaceae > Syntropharchaeum. Next base: position 583 of record JAOQII010000015.1, on the reverse strand, counting down.
CGGTTACAAAACGAAGGCGGCGTATCGGTTACTGGGACGGTAAGTTTGCACGGTACTCTGCGATGATAAATGGTGCAACGTGTATCGCCATAACAGGGCTTGATCGACTCGATCCTGCAGTGAGGGGCGTGACCGATTATGATAAGCTCTCTGATAAAGTGAAGGAGTTTGTGAGTATGGCAGAGAAGGATGTTGGTGTACCGTTCAAGCTTCTATCAACAGGCCCTGGTGATACTGAGATCGTTGATTTGAGATAAAGCAAATATCGCCCCGGTAGGGTAGCGGATATCCTGAGAGCCTGCGGAGCTTTCGACCCGGGTTCGAGTCCCGGCCGGGGCATTGTATTGGTTAACGAAATTGAGTGCAAGGAAAAAAGCAAATATCAAAAAGTATGCTGTATTAAAAATTATACTCCCCAACAAAACTAAATCCACGATGGGATAAACTTTTCGATCCACGACTCAGCAAATGATAAGCTCTCTACAAGCCTGCTGAATCTTCTTTTTATGCTCTTCCATACAAACTCGATCGGATTGAGGTCGGGCGAGTATGGTGGGAGGTAAACGAGATATATCCCGAGCTG